>NZ_JBHLUH010000010.1:0-117676 GCF_042433955.1 Phytohabitans kaempferiae
CCTCCTAACAGCGACGTCGCCCGGGGCCGACCAGCCCCGGGCGACCCGCCACAACGCGGCAGCAGGCTCGGCGGGAGCCAGCCTGTGCGGCCGCCGCACGGCGCGGACCGCGTGGCACTTTTCCGGGATCCCCCGAGACGACCGTTTTCCTAGCGTCTGTCGTATGGCAGACTTCCCACTCCCCCCGCCGACCCCGCGTGACCGCGACGACGGCGGCGACCCCGAGCCCGACGGCCTGCTCGACCTGGTGCGCCAGGCCCGCAACCACGACGCCGGCGCGATCCGCCTCTCCTACGACCTCGACGGCACGGGCTACTTCGACCTTGTACGCGACGACCCGGAGAGCACGTACCGCTGCTGACCCCGACCGCCAACCGGAGCGGCGCGCGGGCTCATCCCGCACCCGCCGCCCTCCCAGACCGGCCCCACCGTGTGGATCACGTGCCGCACGGGCGGGTCGAGGTCGAACGCGGGCGTCGCCATCGCCTCGCCCGGCGGGCACGGCCCGATCGCCCCGCCCGCCCGCGCCAGCTCCGGCCCGGCCGCGCGATGGATCGCGCCGTCCACGCCGCCACCGCCGAGCAGTGACTCGTTGGCGGCGGTCACGACCGCGTCCACGTCCTCGCGCGTGATGTCCGCGCGCACGACCTCGATGGCGACCATGCCCCGATGATCGCATTGGACCCTCGCACCGGCGCGGCGCCGCCAGAGGGCGTCCGGTGTCGGCATGCCGACACGCGCGGCCGGGCTCAGAGACGCAGGGCCGCCGTGATGGTCGCGCCCCCCGGGCCGGTGCGGACGTCGACGTGCGCGGACATCTGGCGGACGACCCAGAGGCCGCGCCCGCCGTACGCGCCGAGCGGCACCAGCTCGTGCCCCACCGTGCCGTCGGCGAGGCCGGGGCCGGTGTCGCTGACCTCGCAGCGGATCAGGTGGCCGTCGCGCCAGAGGCGGAGCCGGCCGGTGCCGCCGCCGTGGCGCACGGCGTTGGTGGCCAGCTCGTTGGCGACCACCACCAGCTCCTCGACCACCTCCTCGCCGGCGCCGAGGTCAGCGGCGTGGGCGGCGACGGCGGCGCGCAGCCCGTACAGGCCGTCGGAGTCGAAGAGCTGGTCGAGCGCGACCTCCACATCGGCGGCGGCCGTGTGACGGGCGCCGTCGGGTGTGGATAGACCGTGGTCATGCTCGACCATGGACCAGCCTTACCCGCACGGCCGGATGGTCAGTCACACCGACCAGATCCAGCACCTTGTGTACCGCCCGCCCGCACACCACCGACATCGCCCGGCCCGGCTGGAGCGCGAGCGCGGCCTGGCCGATCGCCGCCGCGGCCGCCGCGTCCATGAAGGTGAGGTGCCTCAGGTTGACGTGGATGTCGCCGCCCAGCCGCAGCGCCTCGGCCAGGGCCTGGTTGAGCTCGGTCACGCGGCGGTAGTCGATCTCGCCGGCCAGCCGGATGCCGGGCGGCACGTGCTGCCGGCAGATGCGCAGCAGCGGGTCTTCGTGGTAAACGGCGGCGGCGACCGCGCGGGGGTGCGCCTTCGCCGCGAACGCGAGCGTCACCTGGTCGAAGCTTTGCCGGTCGTACTGGCAGATCGCGGTCAGCCGCCCGTCGGCGAAGAGCCCGGCCACGCGCGTCTCGAAGACGAGCAGCTCGTCGACGGCGGCGGCCGGGCGGGTCGCCCAGCACATGTCGGCCGTGACCCGCAGCCCGGTGAAGCCGTCGCGGTGCGCGGCCGCCAGCTCGCCGGAGAGCATCTCGATGATGTTGCCGGCGGAGACCTGCCCGCCGGAGAGCCACACCTCGTCGTTGTCGCGGATCGCGAGCTGGCCGCCGTGGGCCGGCTTGACGTCCCGTTCGGCCAGCTCACCGGCGAGGTCGGCCGGGCCGGACGGATCGGTGAGGCAGATGACCTTCTGGCCCGAGCCGAGGCCGTCGCGGACGAACGCGGCAACGAGGTCCAGGCGCTCCTCCGTGTCCGAGTAGGTGAGACACGCGTGGTCGCCGGGACGCAGGTCGTCGACTGATGCTGCACTGGCCATTGCGGCCACCATAGAGGGTCTTGGCCGCCGCCGCGCGGTTCACCCTCCCCGGGCGACCAAGTCGGTACCCCCGGGGTGACCGGCGCCCGGCGCCGTCGTCCCGCCGGCCGGCGGGACGACGAGGTGACACCATCCTCCTATGTGGACGGAAAGAGCGCCGCCGGCCGCCGGACACGCCGCCGGTCCAGGGACGCGGGCGGGTTGCACACGCAGAGCGCGCAAACGGGGTGATTCACGGATGGCGGACAAAAACCATAAGCCCGCCCTGTACGTGAGACGCTCCCCTAGCGTCATCACGGGGGTGCGACGGATGCGTGATATGCACGTCGGGACCGAGCGGCACGCCATCCCCCTGCTGGCGTCGAAGCTCTCGGTCCCACCGCCGCCGGAGGTTCCACTCACCCGCCCGCGTCTGACCCGGTTGCTCGATGCCGGGGCTCGCGGGCCGGTGACGCTGGTAGCCGCTCCGGCGGGCTGGGGAAAGACAGTTCTGCTCGGCGCGTGGGCGCGGGCGCTGCCGGACCAACCGGTCGCCTGGTACACGGTCGAGGCGGACGACGGGCCCAGATTCTGGGCGTACGTGGGCGCGGCGCTCGGCCGCAGCGGCGTGGCCGTGCCCGAGGATCCCGACCTGGAACGGCTGGCCGGCGCGATCGCGCAGCTGGCCCGGCCCGCGGTGCTGCTCCTCGACGACCTGCACCTGGTCACCGACCAGTCGATCGCCGACGGGCTGGACTTCCTGGTCCGGCACGCCGACCGCCGACTGCACCTGGTCGCCGCCGCGCGCACCGAGCCGCCGCTCGGGCTGCACCGGTGGCGGCTGGAGGGCGGGCTGACCGAGGTGTCGCCGCAGGACCTGGCATTCTCCCGGGAGGAGACGGCCGAGCTGCTCTCCCGCCACGGGGTACCGGCCAGCGCCCGCCACGTGGACGACCTGCACCGGCGGACCGAGGGGTGGCCCGCGGGGCTCCGCTTCGCCGCCCGGTCGCTGTACGCCCATCCCGACCCGGACCGCTTCATCGCCGGGTTCGGGGGCGAGCATCCGAGCGTCGCCGGCTACCTGGTCGACGAGGTGCTCGCCGGGCAGCCGGCCGAGGCGCGGGACGTACTGCTCCGCACCTCGATCGCCGAGCCGGTCAGCGGTGACCTGGCCGACGCGCTGACCGGGCGGGAGGACGCCGGGCGCGTACTCGCCGAACTGGAGCGCACCAACGGGTTCGTGGTGCCGCTGAAGGGACGGCCGGGCGCGTACCGGTACCACCGGATGTTCGGCGAACTGCTCCGCGCGGAGCTGCGCCGGCGCTCGCCCGACCAGCTCGCCGACCTGCACCGGCGGGCGGCCGCGTGGCACGCCGACCGGCACATGCCGCCGGACGCGCTGCGGCACGCGCTCGCCGGCCAGGACTGGGGGCGGGCGACCGAGCTGCTGGTGCGGCACTGGCCGGAGCTGATCCCGTACGGCCCGGAGCCCGACCCGGTGCCCGCGGCGCCGATCCCACCGCCGCCGGCCAGCGCGCTGCGCACCGACCCGGCGCTGGCGCTGGCGTACGCGGCCGCGTTCCTCGACGCGCAGGACCGGACGTCGGCGACCGCCTTCCTGCGCTTGGCGCAGCGGCACCGGGACCGGATGCCGCAGGGGCAGCGGGCCCGGTACGCGCTGGTCGCGGCGGCCCTGCGGCTGACCGAGGCGCAGCTCTACGGCGACCAGCCGGCGGTGCTCCCAGCCGCCCGGCAGCTCCTGGACCTCTCCGCGACCGCACCGGGCGCGGCGCCGCCCTGGGCAGCGCCCCGCAACGGCGGCTCGGCCACGGCGGCCGCACCGGCGGCGGGCGGCGGCATCGCCACGGCGGCGCCCGGTCGTCCCGCGGCGGCGGCCGGTGTGAACGCCGCCCAGGTGGTACGCCTCAACGGCGGCCCGCCGGCGACGGCCACGCCGAACGGCCCGCCCGGCGCGGCACCGGCGCGGTCCGCCCCGGAGTCCGCGGGCGCGGCGGCGATCAGCCGCAACGGCGCCGCACCGGCCGCCGAGCGCGCGTTCCGGGCGGCCGACCCGGCCAGCCGCGCGGTGGCGCTCGCCGCGGTCGGCGTCGCCGAACTGGAGACCGGTGACCTCCCGGCGGCCGCGAACGCGCTCGCCGCCGGGCTGGCCGAGGCACGCGCCGCGGGGCTCTCCCGGCCCGCCTCCGCCTGCGCCGGCCGCCTCGCGGTGGTCCACGCGATCCGGGGCGAGCTGCGCGAGGCCGGCGAGGCCGCGGCGGCGTACCCGGCCGGGTCGCCGGGAGACCGCGCGCACGCGCACCTGGCGCTCGCCCTCGTCGCCCTGCACCGGGACGAGCTGGCGGACGCCGCCGCTCATCTGGATCGCGCGGCGCCCGCCTCACCGGTGGACGGCGGCCTCCCCGACCCGGAACGGGCGGGCAACGCGTTCCCGGCGCTCGTCGCGGTGGCCCGGGCCGGGCTGCTGGAGGCGCGCGGCGACCTGCCGGCGGCGCACCGCGCGCTCACCGCCGCGCGGGCCGGCCGGACGCTGCCGCCGCTGGTCGAGCGGTGGCTGACCATCGCCGAGGCGGACCTGCACACCGCGCGCGGCGACGCGAGCGGCGCCCGCACCCTGCTCGGCCCGGTCACCACCGGCCGGGGCGGCAACGGCAACGGCAACGGGTCGGGGGCCGCGCGGGCCGGTGTGGCCGCGCACGCCACCGTCGTCCCCGGCATCGGCGGCAACGGCGCGGCGGTGACCGCCGTTCCGGCCGGCGCGGGGACGCTCGCCGCCGCGGCCGCCGCCGGCAACGGGGGCGCCGCCCGCGACGACGGGCACGGCGGGGGCGGTGAGGCCACCGGCGCGGTCGCCCTGGCCCGGGCGTACCTGCGCGCCGGCGACCCCGCCGCGGCGACGCACGCGCTCCCGTCCTGGGACGGTGCGGAGACCACCTGCCCGCTCGCCGTACGCGTGGACGCCGGCCTGCTCGCGGCGCTGGCCGCGCGGCGGGCGGGCGACCACCGAGGGGCCGCGCGGGCGCTGGAGTCGGTGCTGGCGCTCGCCGGGCCGGAGGGGTTCCGACGGGTCTTCACGCGGGCCGGCGCGGACGCGCGCGACCTGCTCGCCGCCCACCTCGACGCCGGTACCGCGCACTGGCCCCTGGTCACCGACCTGGTCGCGGCGATGCCACCGCCCGC
This sequence comes from Phytohabitans kaempferiae, assembly GCF_042433955.1. Taxonomy (NCBI): domain Bacteria; kingdom Bacillati; phylum Actinomycetota; class Actinomycetes; order Micromonosporales; family Micromonosporaceae; genus Phytohabitans; species Phytohabitans kaempferiae. Next base: position 5,221 of record NZ_JBHLUH010000010.1, read on the forward strand.
GGCGGCCGACCCGCCGCCGGCGCCGGAGACCGGCGAGACGCTCACCGAGCGGGAGCTGACCGTGCTGCGGTACCTGCAGAGCATGCTGTCCACAGTGGAGATAGCGGGCGAGCTGTCGCTCTCGGTCAACACCGTCAAGACGCACGTGCGAAACATCTACCGCAAGCTCTCCGCCAGTCGCCGGCGCGAGGCGGTACGAAGGGGGCGCGAGCTGCGGCTGATCTGACGGCGGCGGCGCGGTCGGGCGGGCTCACCTGCGCCAGGTGATCCAGGCTCACCCGCGCCGCCCCCACTCTGGGCCGGTGAAGACGTTCGTAGTGATCGGTGGCACCAGCGGACTCGGGTTCGAAGTCGCCCGCCTTCTCGCGCCGGAACACCGGGTGGTGGTGGTCGGCGACCGGGAGGCCGAGGTGAAGGACGCCGCCACCGAACTCGGCTGTGACGGCATGACCGTCGACGTGTCCCAGGACGAGCAGGTGCGGCGCGCCTTCGACGAGGTCGCCATGCACGGCGCGGTACACGGGGTGGCGCACTGTGCCGCGATGTGGGCCGGCGGCGAGCTCGACGAGCTGCCACCGGAGAGCATCCGCCGGGCCGTGGAGGTCAACGTGCTCGGCCCCACGTTCGTACTGCGCGAGGCGCTGCGCCGCATGCGCGCCCAGGGGCACGGCAACGTGGTGTACGTGGGCGCGATCGCGGTGGACGCCGCACGCCCCGGCATCCCCGTCTACCGGGCCACCAAGAGCTACGGCAAGAGCCTCGTCGAGTCGATCGCCCAGGCCACCGGCTGCAACGAGGTCAAGATCATGCAGGTACATCCTGGCCCGATGCCCACGCGGCTCCAGGAGCGCGTGGGCGACGCCTTCCTCGACACGGTCTACACCCCTCCGGCCGCGGTGGCCCGGGAGATCGTACGGCTGCTCCTGCTCGCGCCGCAGGACCCGTACGTCTCCGATCTCAGGGTGTTGCAGGCCGACGGCCGGTGGTGAGCAACGAGCGCCAGGTACAGGCGTGGGCGCCGCTTCGCATCTCGGCGTACCGCAACCTGTGGCTGGCGCTGCTCGCGGCCAACATCGGCACGTGGATGCAGACGGTCGGCGCCCAGTGGCTGCTGATCAACCAGGCGAACGCCGCGACGCTCGTGGCGGCCGTGCAGACGGCCAGCATGCTGCCGATCCTGCTCTTCGCGCTGCCGGCCGGGGTGCTGGCTGACGCGTTCGACCGGCGGCACCTGCTAATCGCCGTGCAGGGCTCCCTCGCGGTCGTCGGCCTGGTGATGACCGTGCTGACCGCGACGGACCGGATGGGGCCGGTGCTGCTGCTGACGCTGACGTTCGCGCTCGGCACCGGCCAGGCGCTGACGCTGCCGGCGTGGGCGGCGGTGATCCCCCAGCTCGTACCGAGAGAGCAGATCCGCTCGGCCTCCGCGCTCGGGGCGATCAGCGTCAACGTCGCCCGCGCGATCGGCCCGGCCGTCGCCGGCGTACTCGTGGCGGAGGCCGGGGTCGCGGTGGTCTTCGGCCTGAACGCCGCGACGTTCGTGCTCTTCGCCGGCACGCTTCTGCGATGGCGGCCGGGGCACGCCCGGCCGACCGAGACGCCGGAACGCTTCACCGCCGCGCTCCGCGCCGGCGCCCGGTACGCCCGGCACTCCCCCACCCTCCGCCGCATGCTCACGCGGATCGTGGTGTTCATCCTGCCCGGGAGCGCGCTGTGGGCACTGCTGCCGCTGGTGGCGAGCGAGAAGTTGGGCACCGACTCCAACGGGTACGGCCTGCTGCTCGCCTCGCTCGGCATCGGCGCGATCGCGGGCGGCATCGCGCTGCCCAGGCTGCGCGCCAGGATCTCGGCGAGCAAGCTGCTGGCGCTGGCCGGGCTCGTCTTCGGCCTCGTACTCATCGACGTCGCGACCCTCAACAACCTGGTCGCCGTCACGATCACGCTGGCCCCGGCGGGCGCCGCGTGGGTCATCGTGCTGGCCAACCTGAACGCCGAGATCCAGCTCTTCCTGCCAAACTGGGTACGTGGCCGGGGCCTCGCCGTCTACCAGGTGGTCTTCGCCGGTGGGCAGGCGCTCGGCGCGCTCGCCTGGGGCGCGGTCGCACAGGTGGTCGGGCTGAAATGGACGTTCGTGCTGGCCGCGCTGGTCATGCTCCTCGACGCGGCGACGCTTGGCCGGTGGCCGATGCCCGACCTGCGGGAGATGGACCGCGAACCGGCCGGCAACGTGCCCGACGTCTCGCTCCCGGTCCGCCCCAACCCCCAGGTCGGCCCGGTGCTGGTGGTCCGCGAGTACACGATCCCGCCGGAACGGGAGGAGGAGTTTCGGGAGGCGATACGCCTGACCCGCGGCACCCGCCTGCGCACCGGCGCGCTGAAGTGGGGACTGTACCGGATCGGCGAGGAGCCGCAGCGGTTCGTCGAGATCTTCTCGGTCGCGACCTGGGAGGAGCACCTCCGCCAGCACCGCGGCGGCCGGTTCACCCGCGCCGACATGACTTCCGACGAACGCGCCCAGACCCTCTCCGTGCAGACCACCACCAGGCACCTCCTGCCCGCCATGCCGGAGGCCATCGAGCAGGGGATCGGGATGGGCGACAACGGTCGAGACCGCGAGGATGCGGCCGGGTTCGACACCGGCGCTCCGGCCAGCCCCGACGGCGGCGACGAAACAGTCACCCGGGGCGCGTGACGCGCCGTCACCCGGCCGCCCGCGATCATGCCGGCATGGATGACCCTTTCCGATTGACGATGAGCCGGCTCCGCGAGCCGGTCTCCGAGGAGGACCACCTCCTCGGGAGCTCCTATGCCCCGGTCACCCTCGTCGAGTACGGCGACTACCAGTGCCCCGGCTCGGCCGTGGCACACGGGGTGGTCCGGGAGGTACTGCGCCAGCGACCCACCAAGGTCGCCTTCGTCTACCGGCACTTCCCGCTGACGGACGTGCACCCGTACTCCGAGATCGCCGCCGAGGCCGCGGAGGCGGCGGCGGCCCGCGGTCGCTTCTGGCAGATGCACGACTGGCTCTTCGCCCACCAGGACCAGCTCAAGCCGCTCCAGCTCGCCCTGGCCGTCGACCGCCTGGGCCTGGACATCGAACGCGTCGGGCGGGCGATGGGCGGCCACCACTACCTGGCCCGCATCCGCCGCGACTTCGGCAGCGGCGTACGCAGCGGCGTGGCCAGCACGCCCACCTTCTTCGTCAACGGCATCCGCCACGACGCCCCGTACTCGCTCGAAGCCCTTCTCACCGCCGTCGACGACGCCGCCGACACCTGACCCGCCGCCGCGGGCACTCGCGTCCACAGTAGACATCGAAGGGCTTACCTCCGCGCGGCGTACGCCGGTAGGCTCGGGCGTGTGACGGATCTTCGGAGCGCCCAGTGGTACGCGGGCGACGACCGCAACGCCTACATCCACCGCGCCTGGATGCGGCGCGGCCTGCCGGACAGCGCCTTCTCCGGCCGCCCGCACATCGCGATCGCCAACACCGCCTCCGACCTGACCCCCTGCAACACGCACCTGGACGACGTGGCGCAGAGCGTCAAGGCCGGCGTGTGGGAGGCCGGCGGCGTGCCGCTCAACCTGCCGGTGATCTCGATCGGCGAGACCCAGGTGCGCCCCACCGCCATGCTCTGGCGCAACCTCGCCGCGATGGCGATCGAGGAGATGCTCCGCGCCAACCCGATCGACGGCGTGGTGCTGCTGGGCGGCTGCGACAAGACCATCCCCGCGCTGCTCATGGCCGCGGCCTCCGTCGACCTCCCGGCCGTCGTCGTGCCCGGCGGCCCGATGCTCACGGGCCACTTCCGGGGTACGCCGCTGGGCTGCGGCACCGACGTGTGGCGGCTCAGCGAGGAGGTACGGGCCGGCACGCTGTCGCGGGAGGCGTTCCTGCGCTCGGAGTCCGCGATGATCCGCAGCCGCGGCCACTGCAACACGATGGGCACCGCCTCGACGATGGCGAGCATGGCCGAGGCGCTCGGCATGACGCTCCCCGGCATCGCCGGCACGCCCGCCCCCGACAGCCGGTTGCTCGCGCTCTCCCACGAGACCGGCAAGCTCGCGGTCGAGATGGTCGCGGCGGGCCGGCGGCCCAGCCACATCCTCGGGGCCGCCTCGTTCCGCAACGCGATCGTCACGCTCGCCGCGATCGGCGGCTCCACCAACGCGGTCGTGCACCTGCTCGCCATCGCCGGGCGGGCCGGTGTCGACCTGGCGCTCGACGACTTCGACCGGATCGGCTCGGGCGTACCGCTGCTGGTCGACCTCCAGCCCGCGGGCCGGCACCTGATGGACGACCTGTACCGGGCCGGCGGCCTGCACGCCGTGCTCAACGAGGTGCGCGACCTGCTCGACCCCGCCGCGCTCACGGTCACCGGCCGCCCGCTGGTCGAGCACCTGGCCGGCGCCGAGATCTGGGACGAGGAGGTGATCCGCCGGCGGGCCGCGCCACTGCTCGGCGATGCCGGCATCGCCGTACTCAAGGGAAATCTGGCCCCCGACGGCGCCGTCATCAAGCCGGCGGCCGCCTCTCCCGAGCTGCTGCGGCACCGGGGGCGCGCGGTGGTCTTCGACAGCGTGGAGGACCTGCACGCGCGGCTGGACTCCCCCGACCTCGACGTCGACGAGACCTCGGTGCTGATCCTGCGCGGCTGCGGGCCGAAGGGCTATCCCGGCATGCCCGAGGTGGGCAACCTCCCGCTGCCGGCGAAGCTGCTCGGCAAGGGTGTGCGCGACATGGTGCGGATCAGCGACGCGCGGATGAGCGGCACCGCGTACGGCACGGTGGTGCTGCACGCCGCGCCGGAGGCGGCGGTCGGCGGCCCGCTCGCGCTGGTGCGCACCGGCGACCCGGTCGTGCTCGACGTGCCCGCGCGGCGGCTCGACGTCGACCTGCCCGCCGAGGTGCTCGCCACGCGCGGGCCGGCCGAGGCGAGCACCGCCGCCTACGCCGCGCCGGCCCGCGGCTGGGAGCGCCTCTACGTCGACCACGTCATGCAGGCCGACAAGGGCGCCGACCTCGACTTCCTCGTCGGCGGCAGCGGCCCCGACGTCGGCCGCGAGTCACATTAGACAGGCGCCTGGCCACCGCTGGACGCGCCCCGCCGTGCCGCCCCGGGGACGCCTGGCGTCCGTGCTACGGCTTCAGGACGCCGCGCAGGAAGGCGATCTGCTCGGCCCGCTGGAAGCTCTGCCCGCCCTCGTGCCCGTTGTACGACCAGATCCGGATGTCCTTCTCGGCGGCCCAGTGGTTGTACGCCGCGTACACCGTGGACGGTGGACACACGTCGTCCATCAGCGCGACCGAGAAGAGCGACGGCGCGGTGGCGTGCGCGGCGAAGTTGACCCCGTCGAAGTAGCGCAGCGTGGCGAAGACCCGCTCCACGTGGTCGCGGTGCGCCTTGCAGTACGTGGTGAGCTCGAAGTACGGCGCCTTGTCGGTGATCTCGGTGGCCCGCCGGTAGTGGCAGAGGAACGGCACGTCCGCCAGCACCGCGGCCAGCCCGTCGACCAGCCCGCCCACCGCGAGCGCGATGCCGCCGCCCTGGCTGGCGCCGGCGGCCGCGATCCGGGCCGGGTCGACGAGCGGATGGTCGCGGGCGGTCTCCACGGCGCGGACCGCGTCGGTGAAGAGGCGGCGGTAGTAGTACTGCTCGGGGTCGAGGATGCCGCGGGTCATGAAGCCGGGCGTCTGCGGCGCGCCGGAGGCGGCCGGGTCGGCCGTGTCGCCGGGGAGCCAGCCGCCGCTGCCCTGGCCGCGCGTGTCCATCACCAGGTGCGCGTAGCCGGCCGAACTCCACGCCAGCCAGTCGAGCGGGAGGCCGCGTCCGCCGCCGTACCCGACGAACTCGACCACGCACGGCAGCGGCCCCTCGGCGCCGCGCGGCGCGAGGAACCAGCCCTTGACCGGCTGCCCCTCGTATCCGCTGAACGTCACGTCGTGAACCTCCACCGTGGACAGTCCACTGTCGTACGGCGTGAAGGTGGCGGGCGTGGCGGCGGCGCGGGCCGCGTCGAGCGTGGTGGTCCAGAATGTGCCGAAGTCGGCCGGCTCATCCCGTTCGGGCCGATAGGCGCGCAGCTGGTCCAGTGGCATGTCGACGAACACCGGGGCGACTCCTTCATGATCTTCCATGGGGCCGCCCACACCTTAACCGCGGGCCACGCCACTGGGGTAGCGTCGGAAGCGCCATGAGGGTGACGCCGCTCCGCCCGCGCTCGCCGGCGCTGGCACCGTTCATCTCCTCGATGGGCTACCTCGAGGGGGAGTTTCCGCACGGACGCGAGCGCGTGCTGCCCAGCGGCACCGTGCAGCTGCTGGTCAACCTCGACCGCGACGCCCTCCACTCGGCCCCCGACGGCCTGCCTCCCATCCGCACGGGCGGCGCGGCACTCCAGGGCCCCAGCGCCCGCCCGGCCCTGGTCGACACGGCCGACCAGCGGGCGATCCTGTGGGTCGAGTTCCGGCCCGGCGGCGCGGCGCCGTTCTTCCCGGGGCCGGCCGAGGCGTGCGACCAGCTCGTCCCTCTCGACGCGGTGTGGGGGCGGCGCGGGCCGGCGCTGCGCGAGCGGCTGCTCGCGGCCGGTTCGCCGGAGGAGATGCGGGCGGCGGTCGAGGCCGCGCTGCTCGCCGCGGCCGAGCCGCCGCGCCCCGACCCGGCGCTCACCGCGGCCGTGGCCGCGCTCCACCGCGGCGCCACCGTCGCCGACACCGCCGACCGCCTGGGTTGGACCACCAAGCGGCTCGCCCGCCTGTTCAGCGCCCACGTGGGCCTGGCTCCCAAGAGATTCGCCCGGATACGCCGGTTCCAGCGCCTCCTCTCCGCCGCAGCGGCCCGCGGCGAGGGCGACTGGGCGCGGCTCGCCGCCGAGTGTGGCTACCACGACCAGGCGCACATGATCCACGACTTCCGCGCGTTCGCCGGCCAGTCCCCGACCGAGTACTCACCCCGCTCGGCCGAGGAGCGCAACCATGTCCCTTTCTTACAAGGCGACGACGGCACCGCGGCGGCATGATCGGGGCATGAGTGACCTGTACCCGCGCCTGGTGGTGATCGGTGCCGCCCAGGCGATCGACTTCTACACGGCGGCCTTCGGCGCCAAGGAGACCAGCCGCTTCCTCGACGACGAGACCGGGCTGATCGTCCACGCCGAGCTGGAGCTGGCCGGCGTCACGCTCGCGGTCAAGGACGAGGGGCACGGCGACCCCGCCCCGCCCACGCTCGGCGGCACGCCGGTGGTGATGGCGCTGTACGTGGACGACGCCGACGCGGTCGGCCGGCGCATGGAGCAGCACGGCGCCACCGTGGTCTACCCCATCGACGACCAGCCGTACGGCGAGCGCGCCGGCCGGCTCGCCGACCCGTTCGGCCACCTCTGGATGATCGCAGAACGCCCGGCCACGTAGCCTGCCGGCAGCGGAAGTCCTTGATCCGCAAGGGCTTGGCGCGGGACGGGGACCCGCTGTCCTACGCCTCCCCACGGCCAGCGGGCATACTCCGAAAGATGCCGGCGTCGCTGTCCTATGTCAGCAAGAGCATCGACGAGTCTCGGGCGCTGGTGGCGGAGTACTTCTACGCCATCGCGATGGACGTCCGGGGGCCCACGGACAAGTTCGCGTTCGACCTGGACGTGCTCCGGCTCGGCCCGGTCACGCTGGCGGAGATCCAGTTCGGCACCGAGATCTCGGTGAGCACCGACCGGATGACCACGTACCACATGGACCTGCCGCTCTCCGGATACGCGGAGACCCGGCAGCTGGGGCAGTCGGTCATCGGCTCGCCCGAGCGGGCCGTGGTGTACCGCCCCGACGCCGGCGGCATCGTCGCGCCCCGGGTCAGCGCCGACTGCCGGCTGCTCAGTGTGAAGATCGAGCCGGCCGGTCTGGAGGCGGAGCTGGAGAGCCTGCTCGGCCATCCGGTGCGGTCGCCGGTCCGCCTCTCCCGCAGCTTCGACCTGACCACCGGCGCCGGGCGCAGCCTCGCCCGGCTCGTCCGGCTGGCCGGCGCCGAGCTGCACGACGACAGCGGGCTGGTCAACCATCCGCTGATCGCCGGCCGGCTGTGGCACGGCATCCTGACCGGGCTGCTGCTCGCGGCCGACCATCCGTACCGCGACGAGCTGGCCCACGAGGCCCCGCCGAGCCGCCCCCGCCACGTCAAGCGCGCGATCGACGTGATGGAGGCCGACCCGGGGCGCCCGGTCACGGTCCACGACCTCGCCCGGATCGCCGGTGTGGGGGTGCGCGCGTTACAGGAGGGCTTCCACCGGCACGTCGGCGTATCCCCGATGGCCTACCTGCGCCGCCTCCGCCTGGCCCGCGCCCACGAGGAGCTGCGCCACGCCAGCCGGGGCGAGGCGACGGTGGCGAGCGTCGCCAGCCGCTGGGGCTTCGTCCACCTGGGCCGCTTCGCCGCCACGTACCGCCGCGCGTACGGCGTCTCCCCCGGCGAGACCCTGGACCGCTGACGCGCCGCGCCGCGGCCAGCGCGGGCTTCGCGAGGCTCAGGCGGCGCGGCGGATGCGCTGCGCGCCAGCGGTCCGGGTGGCCGCGAGGCCCAGGCGGCGAAAGCGGCATCGTGGACGCGCGAGGCGCCAGCGGCGCGGCCGGACCGCGAGGAGCGGGGCGCGGCGCGGGAGGCTCAGTGGAGGCCGGCCGCGGCCCGGTAGCTCTCCAGGCGCTCCACCAGCTCGGCCGGGCGGCTGAGCGCGACAAGGTGGCCGCCGGGCATCTCGTCGATCTCGAGGCCCAGCCGCTCGCGGGCGTTGCGGCGCTGGAACTCCACCGGGAAGAGCCGGTCGTCGCGCCCCTGCAAAAACCGGGTCGGCACGTCCGGCCAGCGGTCGAGCGGCCACGGCTTCTCGAACGGAGTGCCCGACTGGTCGGGCCCGCCGCGGGCGAACGCCTCCGCCGTCACCTCCGGCGGCACGTCGTGGAAGAAGTTCGCCGCCGGGTCGAAGTCGCCGGGCCGCCCCTCCCGCGCGGCCAGTTCCGCCGCCGCCTCGGCCTGGCCGGTGTTGACCCACCACTCGCCGCCGGACTCGCCCGGCTTGGGGATCATCGCGTTGAGCAGGATCAGCAGCTCCACCGGTATGCGGGCGCAGACCAGCGGCGCGCTCAGCCCGCCCATCGACTGGGCGACGAGCACGAGCCCGGTGCGGCCACCGATCGCGGCGAGGATCGCCTCCGTGTAGTCGGCCAGGCCGGCGGAGTGGTCGCCGGCGGGCAGGTCGACGGCGACCACCTCGTGGCCGCGCTCGCGCAGCAGCGGGACGACCCGGTGCCAGTACCAGGAGTCGCCTCCGGCCCCGGGGATCAGCACGTACGTCGCCATGTTCAGCCCTCCAACCTCACCGTCGCTCCCAACTTAGGAGTGACCAGCGGGTCCGGGTCGCCCGGGGTGCGGCCACCGCCCCGGCCCGACGCGATGCTCACGGCCGGCCCCGCCAGCGACCTCGCGCCGGGCGGCCGTTCGCGCGCGCCAGGCGGTATTGACACGTTTCGGTGGCGTACTCGAAACTTATCGAAAGTTGACATCCGTGATCTTCGATTGCTGTGTCACTTCACCATCCCATCTGGAAGGAGAGCCCCAGTGGCCACCACCTTGGGCCGCTCCAGGGTCCGTTCGCTCGGCGTCGTGCTGGCGGTTTCGGCATTGACGGTCGTGGGGACGGTTGCCGTGGTAGCGAGGACGACGACCGCCAGGGCCGCTGACGCGGGCCTGCTGGCGGCGTCGACGGTCGAGGACGAGGGCGCGGACTGTCCGGTTCCCGGGTCGGCGAACGTGCCCGCCACATCACGGCTTCCGGATCCGTTCCGGAAGATCGACGGGTCCCGGATCACGTCGAAGAACGACTGGCGCTGCCGCCGGGCGGAGATCAAGGAGCTGGCCGAGCGGACCGTCTACGGCCAGAAGCCGGCCCGGCCCGCGACCGTGACCGGCACCGTCTCCAGCAGCGGCATCACGGTCAGCGTCTCCGACCAGGGCCGCACCACGTCCTTCTCGGCCAGCGTCCAGCTCCCCACCACCGGCTCGGCGCCGTACCCGGCCGTGGTCGTGATCGGCGGGTTCGGCGCGGACACCGCCACCATCCGCTCGTCCGGCGCCGCCGTCATCAGCTACGACCCCCTCGCCGTCGGCCGGGAAGGCACGCCGCGCAACAACAAGCAGGGCGCCTTCTACACGCTCTACGGCGCCAACTCCAGCACCGGCATCCTGCTCGCCTGGGCCTGGGGCGTCAGCCGGATCATCGACGTCATCCAGCAGTCCGGCGGCAACGTCCTGCGCGCCGACATCGGCGTGACCGGCTGCTCCCGGTACGGCAAGGGCGCCTTCGTCACCGGCGCCTTCGACGAGCGCATCGCGCTGACCATGCCGGTCGAGTCCGGCAGCGGCGGCGCCCCGATCTTCCGCGGCATCCCCGGCGAGTCCGGCGCCCAGCCGCTGAGCAGCGCGTACGGCGAGCAGCCCTGGCTCGGCGACGCCTTCAACGCGTACACCGGCAACCCCAACTCGCTGCCCGTGGACACGCACTCGACGGTCGCGATGATCGCGCCGCGCGGGCTCTTCCTCATGGAGAACCCGCACATCGACTGGCTCGCCGCCCGCTCCGGCAGCGTCGCCGCCCTCGCCGGCGCTGAGGTCTACCGGGCACTCGACGCCACCAACAACATCACCTACTGGTCCGACGTCACGGACGGCAACCACTGCGCCACCAGGAACGAATGGCGCACGCCCATGCAGCAGTACATCCAGAAGTTCCTGAACAACACCGGCAACCCCACCGGCGCCATGCGGATCTCCTCGCGCAAGCAGGGCAACCTCGCCGAGTGGCGGGACTGGCAGACGCCCACGCTCACCGACGGCCCCACCACACCGCCGCCGACGACCCCGCCGCCCACTACGCCCCCGCCCACCACGCCGCCACCGACCACTCCCCCGCCCACCACGCCACCGCCCACGACCCCGCCGCCCACCACGCCACCGCCGACCACCCCGCCGCCGACCGGCGCCTGCTCGGCATCGGTGTCGCTCAACCAGTGGACGGGCGGTTTCGTGGCCACCGTACGGGTCACCGCCGGCGCCGCGCCGGTCAACGGCTGGACGGTCTCGCTGACCCTGCCCTCGGGAGCCAGCGTCACCAACGCCTGGAACAGCAGCCGGAGCGGCAACAGCGGCACGGTCCAGTTCACGAACGTCAGCTACAACGGCTCGATCGCGGCCGGGCAGTCGACCGAGTTCGGCTTCCAGGGCACCGGTACCGGCACCGGCATGACCCCCACCTGCGCCGCCCGGTAACCATCCGCGCGGTACCCCATCCCCGGGCCCGGTGCGGCGGCGACAAGCCTCCGCGCCGGGCCCGCCCGCACGGTTCAGGCCGCGGTCACCACACCATCCATGTGGAACGATGTGATCCTCCAGAAGCGCCTGAACGAGGGGTCTGCCAAGTGAGTCGTGAGTGGACGCTGGTCGGGGCCACGACCGAGTACACCGTCGGGCTGCCGGAGCACGGCGGCTGGCTGGAGCTGCGCGCCTGGGGGCCGCACGGCGTGAGCGACGGTCCCTCCCCGGTCGGCTGGGAGGGCCAGCCGCAGTACATGACGCCCGGCGACGTGGCCCCGGTCGAGTACGCGCCGGACGGCGTGCGCCCGTTCGCCGGCCCCGACCTGGTGGTGCGGCCGGCGCGGGCGCTCCGCTGGGCGTTCGACGGCGCCAGCCACGACGGTGCGGCGCTGCGGGTCGACTTCGCCGACGCGGCGACCGGGCTGCGGGCCGCCCTGCGCTACCGGCTCGCCGCCGGCTCCGACGTGGTGGAGCGGTGGGTCGAGCTGACCAACACCGGAGCCGCCCCGCTCAGCCTGGTGGAGATGGGCTCGGCCGCCTTCTCCGTACCGACGCCGCACGGCGCCCGCCTCGCCTACCTGAGTGGACAGTGGGCACGGGAGTTCACGCCGGCCACCACCGAGCTGTGGCGCGGGCGGTTCGAGATCGGCAGCACGCTCGGCGTGACCGGGCACCAGTTCTCGCCGTACCTCGCCGTGCGGGACGCCCGGGACGCCGGCCCGACCTGGGGCGTCGCGCTGGCCTGGACCGGCTCGTGGCGGATCGCCGCCGAGCGGGACGCGGCCGGGCTCACCCGCGTGCGCGCCGGCCGGGTCGCGGTCGACGGCCCGCTGCTCCTCGCGCCCGGGGCGACGCTGGTCACGCCGGTCGCCGCGGGGGCGTACAGCGCGGAGGGCGTCGACGGGCTGGCCCGGGTCTGGCACGCGTACGAGCGCGACCTCGCCGGCGACCGCCTCACCCGTACCCGCAAAGTGATCTACAACTCGTGGGAGGCGACCTGCTTCGACGTCGACGCCGCCGGCCAGCTCGCGCTCGCCGAGGTCGCGGCGGAGCTGGGCGTGGAGACGTTCGTGGTCGACGACGGCTGGTTCGTCGGGCGCGGCGACGACACCGGCGGGCTGGGCGACTGGACGCCCGACCCGGCGAAGTTCCCGGAGGGCTTCGACGCCTTCGTCGGCCGCGTGCGCAAGCTCGGGCTGGAGTTCGGCCTCTGGGTCGAGCCGGAGATGGTCAACCCGCGCTCGACCCTGTACGCGGCGCACCCCGACTGGGTCTACCAGGTGGACGGGCGGCCGAAGACCACCATCCGCAACCAGTACCTGCTCGACCTGGGCCGGCCCGAGGTGGAGGAGTTCGTGCACTCCACACTGGACGGGCTGCTTCGCGGGTACGACATCACGTACCTCAAGTGGGACTTCAACCGCCCGCGGACCGAGCCGGGCCGCCCCGGCGTACCCCTGGACGAGCCGGACCTCGACGGCGCGCACGTGGCGGCCCTCTACCGCATCCTGGAGGCGCTGCGCCGCGACCATCCACAGGTGACGGTCGAGGGGTGCGCGGCCGGCGGCGGGCGCGTCGACCTGGCGATGGCGTCCAGAGTGGACGTGGTGTGGCCGAGCGACAACACCGCGCCGATCGACCGCCTGCGCGTGCAGGACGGCTACCTGCGGGCGCACGCGCCGCACCTGATGAGCTCGTGGGTCACCGACGCGACCGGCCTGTTCGACCTGCGGCCGAGGTCGCTGGCCTTCCGGTTCGTACTGGCCAGCGCCGGCGTACTCGGCATCGGCGCCGACATCCGCCACTGGACGCCGGACGAGCGCGCCGAGGCGGCCCGCTGGGTCGCCCGCTACAAGGCGGTACGGGACGTGGTCACGCGCGGCGAGGTGCACCGGATCGGCGGGCCCGACGAGGAGCGCTGCGCGGTGCAGTACACACTGGACGGTCGCGTGGTCGTGCTCGCCTGGAACCCGGGCCCGCTCGACGGGCTGGACACGGTGCCGGCCCGCCCGGTGCGGCTGCCGCTGCGCGGCCTCGACGCGTCGGCGAGGTACTCCGCCGGCGGCGCGACCTTATCCGGCGCCCACCTCATGTCGGTGGGGCTCCCGATCCGCTGGACGGGCACCTACGACGCCGACCTGATCGAGCTCAGTCTGGCGAGTTGACCCAGGTGGGGTCGCCGTCCTTGCAGCGGATCCGCATGCGGATCAGGGAAGGACCGTCGAACCACACACGGACCGTGAAGGCGGGCCCCGTGGTGACCTTGGTGACCCGGAAGCCCTCGGCCGCCTCCCAGCTCACCACCTCGGCGTCCGGGCCGACACAGCGGGCCTCGACGCTGCCGCCCGCGGAGGTCAGCGTGCTCGTATCCGGTGGCGGCGGGTCGGGCGACCGCATCGCCGACAGCGTCGGCTCCGGCGTGGTCGGCGTGACGCCCGGCGCGGGCGCGCTGGTGGGGGCGGCCGGTGGGGTGGCGGCCCCGACTGCGGTCGTGCCGGTGGTCTCCGGCGCGGGAGCCGGCCCGAGGCGGGGCGCGCCGCCCGGCGTGCCACCGGGGGCGGCGGGCGTGGTCGCGGTGACCGCGCTGCCCGCCGCGCCGGTCGCCTCCGGCTCGGGCGGCCGCTGCTCGGCGAGCGCGCCCTGCGTGTCGCCGCCGGGACCGGCGATGAGCGCGGCCACGACGACGGCGGCCACGACGGTCGCGGCCGCCACCGCGACCGCGAGCGTGCGCTGGCGGCGCCGGTCGCCGGCCGGCTCGAGCGTGGGCTCGTCGGCGACCCGCGGGGCCTGGGCCGCGTGCCGGGGCGCGCCGCCGGCCGGGCGGAGCACCACGCCCGCGGCGCGGGCGAGCACCTCGGCGACCTCGGCGGCGGTGGGCCGGTCGGCCGGGTCCTTGGCGAGGCAGCGGCGGCACAGCTCGACGACCTCGGCCGGCACGCCGTTGACCGGGGGCAGCGGGTCGGGCTCGGCGTACGTGTGCGCGCGCAGCATCTGCGTGGTCGTCTCGGCCGCCCAGGGCAGCTTGCCGACCAGCACGTAGTGGACCAGCAGCCCCAGCGCGTACACATCGGAGGCGGGCACGACCTGGTCGCCGGTGAGCCGCTCCGGCGCGAGGTAGGCGGGCGTGCCGACCATGCGGCTGTCCTGGTCGAGGTCTTCGATCGGGCCGGCCGCGGCGGCGATGCCGAAGTCGACCACCTTCGCCCCGCCGCCGGTGAGGATGACGTTGGCCGGCTTGATGTCGCGGTGGACCAGGCCGGCGTCGTGCGCGGCGGCGACCCCGCTCGCCACCTCGGCGCAGACCCGCATCGCCTCGGGCGGCGGCAGCGGCCCGTCGGCGATCCGCTGGCTCAGCGTCGGCCCGCGCAGCAGCTCCATCACCACGAACGGCTCCGGCCGCCCGGCCGCGTCGGTGGACTCGCCATAGTCGTAAACCCCGCAGACGTGCGGATGGGACAGGCGGGCGGCGGATCTGGCCTCGGCCTGGATGCGCAGGCGGGCGGCGGCGTCGGTGACGAGCCGGCCGGCCAGCACCTTCACCGCGACCGGACGGCGCAGCACCTCGTCGGTGGCCCGCCAGACCACCGACATGCCGCCGGAGCCGACCTGGTCCTCCAGCCGGTATCGGCCGCCCAAGAGCCGCAGCGCTTCCACGCGGCACAGTGTGCCGTAGTCGGCGACGGTCAGGCAGCCCGCCGTACGGCCGACGGATTTCCGACCACTCCGCCACGTATCAGGGAGCCGGCTACCGCCTCCCACTTCGGACGGACGCCAACCTCCCGCCACGGGGTGACGCGCCGGCTGGATCGTCGAACGACGATGGGCGGATGAGAAGACGACAGATCGTACGCGCGATAGCGGCCGCCACCGTCGCCCTCGTGGCCGTCGCCGGCCTGCCCGGATCCGCCTCCTCCGCGCCGGGCGACCCGCTCGACCGCGCGGCGTTGCGACGGGCGCTGGCGGCCGTGCACGCGGCCGGCGTGCCCGCCGCGTTCGCCGAGGTCCGCGACGGTGGCCGCACCTGGTCGGGAGCCGCCGGCACCGCCGACCTGTCCACCGCGCGCCCAGCCAAGCCCGACATGCGCCACCGGGTCGGCAGCATCACCAAGAGCTTCGTCGCCACCACCGTGCTCCAGCTCGTCGCCGAGGGGAAGGTGGGGCTCGACGACCCGATCGGGCGGCACCTGCCCGAGCTGGTGCCGGGCGAGCTGGGGCAGCAGGTCACGGTCCGCATGCTGCTCAACCACACGAGCGGGATCGGCAACTACACCGACGCGCTGCTCGGCTCGCTCGCCGGGGTGATCAGCGTGGGCTCGACGTCGTACGCGCCGGAGGAGCTGGTGCGGATCGGGCTCTCGCTGCCGGTGACCGGCGCGCCCGGCGAGGGCCACTCCTACTCCAACACCGGCTACATCCTCGCCGGCCTGCTCATCGAGAAGGTCACCGGCAACGACGCGGCCGCCGAGATCACGCGGCGGATCATCCGGCCGCTGCGCCTCACCAGCACGTACTTCCCCGGCGACGACCCGAAGATCCGCGTTCCACACGCCGGCGCCCACTTCGCGCTGCTCGGCGTCCGTGACTTCGCGACGTACCAGATGTCGTGGGCCTGGATGGCCGGCGAGCTGATCTCCACTCCGGCCGACCTCGACACGTTCTACCGGGCGCTGCTCGGCGGCAAGCTCCTGCCACCGGCGCAGCTCGCGCAGATGCGCACCACCGTGCCGATGGACCCGGCGCAGCCCGAGGTCGGCGGCTACGGCCTCGGCCTGTACTGGAACGCCACGCCCTGCGGCCCGGCCTGGGGCCACGACGGCGGCGTGGTCGGGCAGATCACGCTCTCGCTGCACGCGCCGGACGGCAGCCGCCAGCTCTCGCTCGCCACCAACCTCAGCCACTACCAGCTGGGCGTGCCCGAGCTGCACCCGATCGACGCCGCGTGGCTCGGCTTCGCCGTCACCGGCCTCTGCCCGGGCGCGACCGCCCAGCGGGCCGCGGCACCGCCGCGCCTCCCCCTTCCGGGCGCCCTCCCTGTCCCGGCGGGCTGACCGGCCGCGACACACCGGCACCACGTGCCCGCGTACCGCGGCGGGGGTCACGCGGACGCGGCACGGCGGTCCGGACGCGCACCTGCCACGCGTGCTCTGTCGCGGACGGTGAATGATCGGGGGCATGGAGTTCGGAGTTGGCATCTTCCCCACCCACGACGGCATGAAGCCGGGCGACGTGGCCCGCTTCGTCGAGGAGCGCGGCCAGGACGCGCTGTACTTCGCGGAACACACGCACATCCCGGCCACCGAGACCGACCGCGCGCCCGGCCGGCCGCTGCCGTCGAAGTACTGGCACACGTACGACCTCTTCGTCGCGCTCACCGCGGCTGCGGCCGCCACGAGCCGGCTGCGCGTGGCGAGCGGCATCTGCCTGGTGATCGAGCGCGACCCGATCATCACCGCCAAGGAGGTGGCGAGCGTCGACCACCTCTCCGGCGGGCGGCTGGAGTTCGGCGTGGGCGCGGGCTGGAACCGTACGGAGATGCGGCACCACGGCACCGACCCGCGCGTACGCATGCGCGTCCTGCGCGAGCGGGTCGAGGCGATGAAGACCATCTGGACGAACGAGGAGGCCAGCTACTCCGGCCGGTACGTCAACTTCGAGCGCATCTGGTCGTGGCCCAAGCCGGCCCAGCGCCCCCATCCGCCGATCCTGGTCGGCGGCAGCGGCCCCACCGTGCTCGACCGGGTCCTGGCCTTCGGCGACGCGTGGTTCCCCAACTACTGGCCCGGCGTGTACGACCGGATCGCCGAGCTCCGCGCCCGCGCCGAGCGCCCCATCGAGGTACAGGTGATGAGCGTGCCCTCCGACCCCGCCATCTTCGAGCGCCTCCGCGACGCCGGCGTGCACCGCGTCGCCCAGTGGCTCCCGTCCGGCCCGAAGTGGCGGGTCGAGGAGGCGCTGGAGAAGTGGGAGCGCGCGATCACCGAGTACAACCCGGAGTGACCGCCGCGTCCCGGCCACGGTGACGCTGGTGATCCTGCCGCCGCCCTGCTGACCGCGCGTCCGGTCAGCAGGGCTTTCGCGTGCCGGCCCATCTCTCGGGCAGGGCCGCACACATCCGGTAGGGCGTCCTAGGAAGCTAGGTTTCCGCTCAGGCGCCGCGCGCTCAGGCGCCGCGCGCTCAGGCGCCGCGCGCTCAGGCGCCGCGCGCTCAGGCGCCGCGCGCTCAGGCGCCGCGCGCTCAGGCGCCGCGCGCTCAGGCGCTCAGGCGCCGCGCGCTCAGGCGCCGCGCGCTCAGGCGCCGCGCGCTCAGGCGCCGCGCGCTCAGGCGCCGCGCGCTCAGGCGCCGCGCGCTACTGCACCCCGAGCACGTCGACGACGAAGCGCAGCGGCCCCGGCGGCTCGCCGCCCTGCGGGTTTTCGCCGTACGCCAGCTCGGCCGGGATGTCGAGCTGCACGCGGCTGCCCACGGTGGCGCCGACCAGCCCCTGGTCCCAGCCGGGAATCACTCGGCCGGCGCCGAGCGGGAAGCTGAGCGGCTCGGAGCGGGTCCACGAGGCGTCGAACTCCTGGCCGGTGGTGTAGGAGACGCCGACGTAGTTGACCGTGATGTTCTGCCCCGCCTTGGCCGCCGCCCCGGTGCCCTTGATGAGCGGCGTGACGGTGAGCTTGGCCAGCTCGCCGGTGCCCGGCTGCACCTGCGGCTTGGTGGCGAGCGCGGGATCGGCCCCCTCCGGCACGGGCGGGAAGTCGGCCGGTGGCGGCGCCGGCTGCTGCGTCGCCGCGTCCGGCTGTGACTGGGGGGCGGCGGTGGCCGAGGTGGTCAGCGCCGGCGCGCCCACGTCGGTGCCGGAGCCGCCGTCACGCGCGATGTAGAAGACCGCGGCCAGGAGCACGACCACGGCGAGGCCGGCCCCCGCGCCGGCGAGCGCCTGGTTTCGCTTCTTCACCTGCGCCGCCCGCGCCGCCGCCGCCTTCGCGGCCGCTCGCCGCTCGGCCTTCGTCGACCTCTGCTCCGCCACGGTCCCTCCTCGTCCGCCAAGCCTCCGACACCTTACAGCCCGTGCCTGTGGCCGTCGTCGAGGGTTGGGCATCGGTCGATCCGTCGCGGCCACCGGGCCGCCCCGGACCCGCGTCACCGGACCGACCTGCGCGGGCGCCGCGGACCGCGAGAGGCGAACTGGAGCAGCCGCGGACCCTCGGGTCAGCCCAGGACGCTCGCGTACACCGACTCCAGCCGCCGGACCACCGCGTCCTGGTCGTACCGCGCGATCCGCGAGCGCCCGTCGCTGCGGGCCCCCGCGGCCAGCACGCCGGCGGAGGCTTCCACCAGCGCGGAGACCAGCTCGGCGTCGGCGGGCGGGAACGGCACGACCGCCGACGGGGTCACGTCCGCCAGTACCTCGCGCACGTCGCCGACGTCGACGCTCACCACCGGCAGCTCCATGGCCGCCGCTTCCTTGACGATCAGCGGCCCGCTCTCGGTGCCCTGGCGGGAGGTGACCAGCAGCAGGTCGGCGGCGGCGAACTTCGGCACCACGTCGGCGCGCGCCTGACCCGGGCCGGGCAGGATGAGCTCGCGCACCGGCAGCCCCCGCTCGCGCAGGCCGGCGAGCACGGCGGTGAAGATGTCGTAGCGCTTGACCGCGTTCTCGGGCGCGGCGCCGAAGAGCACGACGAGGTCGTCGGGCTTGAAGCCGAAGCCCTCCCGGGCCGCCGCCCGCTCGTCCGGCCGCAGCGGGGTGAAGAGGTCGAAGTCGATGCCGTTGGGCACGACCACGCCGGACCGGTCACCCGCCGCCTCCACCAGGCGTTTCGAGGGGTACACGCGGACGGCCGGCCGCCCCGCCGTCAGCCGCGTGATGCGAGCCTGCCAGGGCTCGTTGACGTCGCTGCCGTAGAGCGACAGCACGCGCGGCACGCGGCCGACGAGGCGGGAGGCGAGCGAGGTCAGTCCATAGTGGACGTGCACCAGGTCGTAGCGGGCCGAGCGGGCCCGGCGGCGCACTCGCGGCGCGGCCAGCAGGTAGTCCTTGGCCCCGCGCGACTGCGCCACCACCTCCACGTCGACGTCGTGGCCGAGCTTGCGCAGACCCTCCACCTGCTCGGCCACGAACACGCCACGGAAGCTGCCCGGCGTCGGCCACAGGTTCGTGACTGCCAGGATCCGCATCTCAGAAGAAGGACTTCACCGCGGCGACGACGCGCTGGAGCTGCTCGTCGGTCAGCTCCGGGTAGAGCGGCAGCGACAGGCACTCGTCGGCCCACGCCTCGGTCAGCGGCAGGTCGCCCCGCTTGTGACCCAGCGACGCGTACGCCGGCTGGAGGTGCAGCGGCACCGGGTAGTGCACGCCCGCCCCGATTCCCTGCGACTTGAGGTGCGCGAGCAGGTCGTCGCGGCGGGAGGTACGCAGCAGCGCGTGGTGGAAGACACTCCTGCGGTCGGGCGTCGCCGGCGGGAACCACAGGTCGCCCACGCCGGTCAGCGCCTCCTCGTAGTCCGCCATCAACTCGACCCGGCGCTGGTTGTCGGCGTCGAGCGTCCGCAGCTTCACCGAGAGCACGGCCGCCTGGAGCGTGTCCATGCGGTGCGCGTACCCGATGATCTCGTGCTCGTACTTCGTGGTGCGCCCGTGGTCGCGGAGCTTGCGCACGGCGGCGGCGAAGTCGTCGTCGTTGGTGGTGATGGCGCCCGCGTCGCCGAAGGCGCCGAGGTTTTTGCCCGGGTAGAACGAGAAGCAGCCGGCCAGGCCCCAGCCACCGGCCCGCACCACGCTGCCGTCGGCCTTGACCACGTCGGCGCCGTGCGACTGGGCCGCGTCCTCGATCACCGGTACGCCGGCGGAAGCGGCCACCGCGGAGATCTGCTCAAGGTCGGCGGGGCGGCCGTGGATGTCGACCGGGAGCACCGCGCGCACGCCGTCGATCGCGTCCTTGAGCGCCACCGGGTCGATCGCGCCGGTCTGCGGGTCGATCTCGACGAACCGCGGCGTGGCGCCGAGCCAGGTGATCGGCTCGGCCGTGGCGATGAACGTGTGCGCCGGCACCGCCACCACGTCGCCGGGTCCGACGCCCGCGGCCGCGAGCGCCAGGTGCAGGGCGGCGGTGCCGGAGCCGACGCCAATCGCGTGCTTGGTGCCGCAGAAGGCCGCGAACTGCTCCTCGAAGGCCCGCAGCTGCGGCCCCTGGATGAAGGCCGTGCTCTCCACGACGTCACGGATGCCGGCGTCGATCGCCTCCTTGTGGCGCTGGTAGGAGGCCTTGACGTCGACGAGCGGTACTGCGGTGGTCATCGTGACTCCGATGGCGATGGGGGGTACGGGGGGACAGATGGGTAAGGCCGGTGGTCGAGCCCGGCCGGGCAGAGCAGGTCGTCGACGGTCTTCACTTGCCGCCCCGCGTTGCCCACCACGACGGCGCCGGGGGCGACGTCCTTGGTGACGACGGCGCCGGCGCCGATGAGCGCGCGCTCGCCGATGTGTACGCCGGGCAGGATCGTGACGTTGGCGCCGATGCGGGCGGCGCGTCCGATGTGGACGCCCTTGATGCACTTGGAGACGTCGGGGCAGCGTGGGAACGGCGCGTTGGTGAGCGTGACCCGCGGCCCCAGCCACGCGTCGTCCTCCAGCACGGAGAACTCGGGCACGAAGCAGTGCGAGTGCACGCGCACCCGGTCGCCGATCCGGACGGTGTGCTCCACGACGGAGAGCGAGCCGACCGACACGTCGTCGCCGATCGTGGTGTGCTCCCGCACCAGCACGTGGTGCCCGGTCTGGAACTTCGCGCCGGCGGTGACACCGGCGTAGACGACGGTGTGGCTGCGCAGCTTCGCGCCGTCGCCGAAGGAGGTCTTCACCCCGGCGGGGCCGGAGCGGCCCACGACGCAGAACTCCTCGACGACACTCCCGGAACCGAGCGCCACGCCGTCGGCCACCACGGCGAGAGGACTAACGCTCACCAGCCTCAACCTTCACCTGGGCACCGCCGGCACGCAGCGAGGCGTCGACCGCCTCGAGCACGGCCACGACGTCGACCCCGTTCCACCCGTCGGTACGCGGGCGCGTGCCGGTGTCGGCACACTCCAGGAAGTGTCGCAGCTCGACCCCGAGCGGCTCGGCCTTCTCCAGCTCGGGCGCGGTCACGACGCCGTCGCGCAGCCGGTACTGCCACGCGCCGTACTCGTCTTCGAAGACCTTGTCCGCGCCCTTGTCGTAGACGCGCAGCTTGGCGTCGGCCTCCATGTCGTCGTAGACCAGCATCTGCTTGCTGCCCACGACGGTGGTGCGCCGGGTCTTCGACGGGTCGAGCCAGCTCACGTGCATGTGTGCGAGCACGCCGCCGGGGTAACCGACGGTGACGAATGCCACGTCCTCGACCGTCTTGTTGAGATAGCGCGCCCCCTCGGCCGCCGCCCACTCGGGGCGCTGCCCGACGAGGAAGTTGGCGATCGAGACGTCGTGCGGGCCGATCGACCAGAACGCGTTGATGTCGCTCTGGATGCGCCCCAGGTTGAGCCGCTGCGAGTGCAGGTAGAGCAGGTCGCCGAACTCGTCCCCGTCGACCAGCTCCTTCATCTTGCGCACCGCGGGGACGTACTCGAAGGTGTGCCCCACCATCAGCACCCGGTCGCGCTCGTCGGCGAGCCGGGCGAGCGCGACGGCGTCGGCGCTGGAGAGCGCGAGCGGCTTCTCGACCAGGACGTGCTTGCCCGCCTCCAGCAGCCGCCTGGTGAGCGGCGCGTGCGTGGCCGCCGGGGTGGCGACCACCGCCATGCCGACCTCGGGGTCGGCGAGCACGGCGGCCAGGTCGTCCGTGACGGTCACCTTCGGGTACAGCCCGGCCGCCTTCGCGCCCCGCTCGGGCGAGAGCTCGACCAGGTAGCGCCACCGGTCACCGGCGTGGGCCTGGAGGTTGCGGGCCAGGTTGGGGCCCCAGTAGCCGAAGCCGACCAGTGCGACGGCATCACTCACGTTCTTCGGTCCTCTCGGGTGTCACGCTCCCGCTCGTTCCGGGAGACACTAGCGTGCCACGCTGCCACCAGACCCAGGCCAGGCCGAGGATGGTGAAGAGCTGCACCGGGAAGAGCGGATCCTCCAGCGAGGGCGCCAGGCAGGCGACCAGGACGGCGAACGTCATCGCGGCCGGAGCCCACCAGCCGAACGGGTGCACCGCGAGGCCGCGCCGCCACACCGCCCGCACGATGGGCGCGATGAGCAGGAAGAGCCACGCGAGGTAGGCGAGCGCGCCGAGCGCGCCGGTCTCCACGAGCAAATGCAACCAGAACGAGTCGACCTGCTTCTCGTTGGACCCGTAGAGGCGGAAGCCCTCGGGGCCGAAGCGGGGATCCTGATACCAGAGGGGGTCGTGCTGGTACGCCACGATGCCGCCGAACTGGCCCACGCCGTAACCGAGCACCGGCCGCTTGAGCCACAGTTCGACGCCCTGCTGGGCGTAGAGGACACGCACCTCGCGCTCGGGGATCCTGTCGCGGTCCTCGCCGCAGTCGGTGCGCGTCTCCACGCAGGCGTCGTCGGACTCGGCGCCGCTGGGCAGGTCGAACGCGCTCGCCACGCCGGCGAGGCGGCGGGCCAGCTCGGCCCGGTTTTCCGGGCTCACCGCGAGCTGCGCGACCGCGAAGCCGAGCACCAGCGTGACGCAGATCGCGCCGGCGGCGAACTTGCCGCGGCGCAGGAAGCAGACCACCGCGACACCGGCGACGAAGCCGAGCGTCGACTCGCGGGACTGGGTCGCCGACAGCGCGAAGGCGATCAGCACGAAGGCGAGCCACCACCGCCAGTGCACCTTGGGACGGGACGCCATGTAGGCGAAGATCCCGAGCATCGTGAGCGCGAGCAGGTGGCCGAGGTGGTTGGGGTGGTCGAGCAGCGCGTGCGCCCGGTTGATCCGGGCCCACGTCATGTTGATCCAGCCCAGGTTCTCGTACGTGGTCGGGCCGGCGAGCGTCTGCCAGATGGCGATCAGCGCGTTCAGGCCGACGATCGCGCCCACGACGATGAGCACCGTGCGCACGCGCTTCCGGCTCGGGTCGGCCGCTCGCCAGGCGTAGAAGACGATCACGCCGCGCAGGTAGACGTAGCCCGCCTCGGCGATCAGGCGGATCGGGGAGTCGCCGAAGAGGCCGGCGAGCACCAGCACCACGCCGAGCACCACGAGTGCGATGTCGGCCGGCCTGCGGAAGTCGCGCCACCGACGGTCCACTGTGATCTTGAGGAGCGTGAGGGCGAGGAGGAGCAGGTACAGCGCGTTCTTGACCGTCTTGGGCCAGTCGGGCCCGTCGGGCAGCAGGTTGCCGCGGTCGTCCTCGACAGGTGTCGCGAGGATGACCTGGATCCAGGTCTCGAACAGCACCCAGACCAGCAGCGCCCCGAGCAGCACCACCAGTGCGGCACCGAGCAGGTGGCTCAGACGGCCCGTCCCGACCGTGCGGGGTGCTGCTAACTCACCGGTCGGCTTGGTTCCCGGTTCTGCAGAAAGCATCTGTGCCCCGTCATCCGTTCCGTTCCGTACCGCGCCGCGCGCCACTACACCCTCCGTCCCGAACGAGATGGTGAACCCCCGGCCACCTTAAGCCGTCCGCCGATCGAATCGTCGCGCAGTAGGCGGATCTGGCCGCGCAACAAGAAAATGCCAGCGATCAGGGCGAACGCCGCCGCGGCGGCCCGGGTCCCGGGTATCAGCCACCGGTCCGCGACCGACGCCGCCACAAGGACGAGGGCGACGAACCCGGCGGCCACGCCCACCGGCGCGCGCCACGACATCCGGTGCAGTCGCCACGCGATGACGATCGGGCCACCGGCGGTCACCGCCGTGCCGCAGAGGTAGCCGATGCCCACGCCGGCCGCGCCGAGCGGGCCGCCGAGCGCGGCGACGACCCCCAGCCCGGTCAGCAGGCCGGCGACCGCGGAGAGGACCGGCACGCGTACGTGCGCCCCGCTGGAGAGCACGTTGACGGCCGGCACCGCGACCACCGCCAGGTACGTGGCGGCGAGCATCAGCCGCAGCACGGGCGCGCCATCGGCGTACTCCCCGCCGCCGAAGAGCGTCAGGATCTCCGGCGCGACCAGCAGCGCGACCGCGAAGAGCGGGGCCAGCACCACGAACAGCGCGCGTGTGGACACGTCCGCCTGGCGGCGCACGTCCGCGACGTCGCCGGCGCCGTGCGCGCGGGCCATCGACGGGAAGAGCACGATGCCGAGCGCGCGAGGCAGGAAGTACGCGGGCGCGATGAGCGTGACCGCCGCCGCGAAGTACGCCACCTCGCGCGGCGCGGCGAAGTGCTGCGCCAGCAGCTGCGTGCCTTGCAGGAAGCCCTGCGAGCAGAGCGTGCCGACGCAGGCGAGCGAGACGAACACGGCGATCTCGCGGGTCGCGGTGAAGCGTTCCTTCGCCCCGCGGGTGAGCGGCCGCACCTGCCGCCAGGCGCCGAAGGTGAAGACCGCGTAACCCGCCGCGAGGGGCAGGAGGTAGACGGTCCAGCCGGCGGCCACCACCAGCACCGTCGCCGCCAGCGACAGGCCGGAGCAGATCAGCTCCAACCTGGTGTACGCGGGGACGAGCCCGAAGCCGTACAGCACCGACTTCTGCACGGAGTACGCGGAGAACGCGCAGCAGAGCGCCGCCACCTGGAGCGCGTCGACCCAGCCGAGGTCGAACGCGACCGCGGCACCGGCGGCCGCGCCGAGGCTGATCGGCACCGCGCCGGCCCAGCCCACGCGCACGAGGAGCCGGTGCACGCCCCGGGCCGCGGCCGGGTCACCCCGCCCGTGCTCGTACGGGATGAACTTGGACGCCGCGCTCGCCACACCGGCCGGCAGCAGCAGGCTGCCGATGGTGGTGACCGCGATGAGCGTGCCGACCAGGCCGTACGTCTCCTGGTCGGTGGCACGGCTGACCAACGCGCCGTGCAGCAGTCGGGTCAGCCCGAGGGCGACCAGCCCGGCCATGGTGAGCAGCCCGGTGCGGACGATCCCGGGCCGGGCGGGCGCGCGCTTGCCGGCCGGGGCCGCACCGGTCGGGCTCGCCTCGCCCGCCGGCGCCCCGGGACGGCTGTCCTCGTCGCCGCGCTCCTTGGACCGGACGGTGCCACCCCCCGGGGCCGGGGTCTCAACCACGCCTGGCGGCGAGGCGGTCGACGACCGCGAAGTAGTGCTTCTTCTGCTCGCTCCACCGCAGGCCGGCCATGACCTCGCTGGCCCGCGCCGCCTGGGCGAGCGCCCGGTCGGGGTCGGCGGCCAGCTCGCGCATCGCCTCGTGCAGCGTGTCCGGGTTGGCCGGATCGACGTAGCGCACCGCGTCGTCCGGGAAGTACCGCGAGATGACCGGGTTGCGGAACGTGATGACCGGGACGCCGAGCATCGCGTACTCCATCAGCTTCGTGGGAAGCACGCCGTCGGTCCAGGGGTCGAGCTGGCTCGGCACGAGTCCGATGTGGACCTTCTCCAGCTCGCGCACGATCTCGGGCAGCGGGTAGAGCCGCGTGGGCAGGTCGACCGCGTCCGCGACGCCCAGCTCGGCCGCGCGGGCGGAGAGCTGATCGAGCCCGTCGCCGCTCCCCCGCACCTGGAGGCGGGCGCCGGGAACCTCGCCGCGCAGCCGGGCCAGGGCCTCGGTGGCGGCCACCAGCCCGTGCCGGGGCGCGATCAGCCCGTGGTAGCTGAACACGACCTCGCCCGCCGGATCCCAGCGCAGCGGCTCGGGGCGGGGGACGAAAAGGCGCTCGTCGGGGCAGTTCATCACCACGGAGACGGGGCGCTTGGTCCAGGCCCGGATCTCGTCCGCGTACTGCTCGTGCACGGTCAGCACCTCGTGGGCGAAGCGGAACGACGCCTTCTCCGAGGCGGCGATCACGCCCAGCACCTTGCTCCGCCCGGCGAACTTCGAGGCGAAGAGCTTGGAGGTCAGGTCGTGCACGTCGAGCAGCAGCGGGGTGCCGAAGAGCCGCGGCACGAGCGCGGCGAAGACCAGCGCCTCGGGCATCGAGTGCGCCTGCACCAGGTCGAACGAGCGCGGCCGCGTGGCGAGCCAGCGGGCGGCCCGGGCGCCGAAGCCGCCGTACAGCGACAGGTACGCCTTCGCCGAACTGCCCCGGTACTTGCGGGTGGGCAGGTGCACCACCTTCACGCCGTCGACCATGTCGACGGTGGGGCGACCGGGCGCGGTGAGCGCGACTACGGTCACCTCGTCACCGCGAGCGACGAGCGCCTCTGCCTGGCGGCGCACGCGCGGGTCCGATTCGTACTCACTGACCACGATCATGCCGATCCGGAGCGGTCGGCCCGGATCGCGCGTCGGTGGGGTGGCCTTCTCCGGCGCCGACAACTTCACGCGCCCGAGGATAGGGGCGAAGCCCGCACGGGTTCTCGGGCAGGGGGCCCCAGTACGCAATTTTTACCGTCAGTTAACCCGTCGTTCACCTAACGCCCAGTAACCTCCCAGCCTTCGGACCGGGCCGTCACGCGCACCTCACCTCGGCGGTACGGGCGGCGCCGCCGGCCCGTGTGACAGGCTGTCCGCCATGACCCTGCTCCTCGTGGACGCGCCGAGCCTGTACTTCCGGGCGTACTTCGGTATCCCCGAGTCCGCCGCCAAGGCCCCCGACGGCACGCCGGTCAACGCCGTGCGCGGGTTCCTCGACTTCCTCGCCACGCTCGTCCGCGGCCGCCACCCCGACCGCCTCGTGTGCGCGATGGACGCGAGCTGGCGGCCGGCGTGGCGGGTCGAGCTGCTCCCGTCGTACAAGGCGCACCGCCTCGCCGAGACCGGCCCTCCCGGCGCCGAGGTCGTACCGGACACGCTGGTACCGCAGATCCCGCTGATCCTCGATGTGCTCGAGGCCGTCGGCATCCCGGCTGTCGGCGCGGCCGGGTACGAGGCCGACGACGTGCTCGGCACGCTCGCCACCACGCAGCCCGGCCCGGTCGAGGTGGCCTCCGGAGACCGCGACCTCTTCCAGCTCATCGACGACGACAAGCCGGTGCGGCTGCTCTACTGCGGGCGCGGCGTCGCCAAGCTCGAAGACTGCGACGACGCGGCCGTGCGCGCCAAGTACGGCGTGCCCGCGGCCGCGTACGCCGACTTCGCGGCCCTGCGCGGCGACCCGAGCGACGGCCTGCCCGGCGTGCCCGGCGTCGGCGAGAAGACCGCGGCCCGGCTGGTCGCGCGCTACGGCGACCTGGACGGCATCCTCGCCGCGCTCGACGACCCCAAGGCCGGTTTCGCGGCCGGCCTGCGCGGCAAGCTGGCCGCCTCCCGCGACTACCTGGCGGTGGCGCCGAAGGTGGTGCGGGTCGCCCGCGACATCCCGATCCCGGAGTTCGACACGCGCCTGCCGACCGCGCCCGTCGACGGCGACCGACTGCTGGCGCTCGCCGAGAAGTGGAACCTCGCCGGCTCCTGCAAGCGCCTGGTCGACGCCCTGGCCCTGCCCCGCCGCCCGTAGCTAGGGCGTGTCTGGTGGATCTTTGCGGGGCTGCGGCGGGCCCAGACGGCGCCCGGCGGCGCCTGGACCTCGCCTCGCACCCACAAGATCCACCAGGCACGCCCTAGGCCCCGGCCGGCGGAGCCACGAGCGGCGGCGCTTCAGCCGGCGGGCGCTACCGCCGGCGGGTCGAGGACGGCAGGTTGGTGCGGCGTGCGGCCAGGCCGTGCGGCGACAGGGGCGGCTCGGGAGCCGGCTCGTTCGCCCGGTCCGCCAGCCGCGCGTCCATGTACGCGGCGCCGGCCCGGTCATCCTCGTTCGGTGCCGCCAGCACCGCGTAGATGAGCGCGATCGCCACGAGGATCACGGCCAGGATGATCGGGACCAGCAGGTTGGACGCGGTCGCGCCGACCGGGTCGCCGGGCATGAGGTGCTCGTGCGCGGACATCGAGGACATGCCGGTGAAGTGCATGCCGTTCACCGCGACGCCCATGACCAGCGCGGACGCGAAGATGGCCAGCCCGCCCTTGACGTTCACGACGAGCCAGAACGCCACCGTCGCGGCCACGACCGCGATCGCCACGGACAGCGCGACCCGCAGGGGGTCGTACTGGATTTCGGCGTCGACCCGCATCGCCGCCATGCCGGTGTAGTGCATGCCGGCGACTCCGAGACCGGCGAAGACGCCCCCTGACGCGATCTTGATGATCGTGGGGCGGCCGAGCGCGGCGATGAACAGCCCGATGCCCACCACCACGACCGCGATCACCGCGCTGACGGCGGTGAGCGCCACGTCGTACCGGATCTGCTGCCCGACCACCGAGAAGCCGAGCATGGCCATGAAGTGCATGCTCCAGATCGCGGTGCCGCCGATCGCCCATGCCGCCAGCATGAGCCACCAGGCACGCTGCGCGGTGGTGGTCGCCTCGCGCACGCGCACCGCACAGGTGAGGCCGAGCAAGGAGCCCAGCACCGACAGTGCGTAACTGAGAGTCGGCGTTATGAAGCCGTACTCGAAATGATGTATTTCCACGTTTCGTCCGTCCCCCAATAGCCTCAGCCAGCCATAACAGAGGCAAGTTCGCGTTTGCGATCATTAAGAGACGATCGGAGTTCTACAACTGGACGGTCGGCCAAACGTCACAGCGTGTCGGGAAAACTACGAGACGGCGTTGTACGCCAGCACTCCCCGATTGACCGCGCTCATCGCGGCGCGGGCGGTTTCGCGCAGTTTCGGCGTGGCCGAGGCGGCCTCGGCGACCTGGCCGAGCAGGTCGACCACCTGGCGGGCCCAGCGCACGAAGTCACCCGCGGGCATCTCGCCCTCCAGGTTGTGACCGCTGGCCAGCACCTTCGCCAGATCCTCGCCGCGGGCCCAGCGGAAGATCGGCCACACGAAGCCGAGGTCGGGCTCGCGGGTCAGGTCGAGCCCTCGGGACGCCTCGTCGGCTTCCAGCTCGGCCCAGATCTTGATGGTGGCGTCGACAGAGTCGGATATCGGACCGCGCGGCACCGAGGCCCGCTCGTCGCCCTCGCGCCGCGCCTCGTACAGCACGACCGAGACCGCCGCCGCCAGCTCGGGCGCGGCGAGACCGTCCCACACGCCGCGGCGCAGGCACTCGGCGACCAGCAGGTCGGCCTCGTTCCAGATCCGGGCGAGCATGCGGCCGGCGTCGGTCACCTCGCCCTCCGGCGTCAGGTATCCGCGCGTGGTGAGCAGGTCGCAGACGTTGTCGAACGTACGCCCGAGCGAGCTGGTCCGCCCGGCGACCTTGTCGCGCAGCTGCTCGGTGTCCCGCCACAGCCGGTGCCGCCGCTCGGCCCAGCGGGCGTGCTCCTCCCGCTCCGGGCAGGCGTGGCACGGATGCTGCCGAAGCTGGACGCGGAGCAGCGCCAGCTCGTGGTCTTCGCCGTTGCCGCCCTTGGCGCGCGACCGCCGCCCGGCGTGCCGGTCGAGGCCCGTCGCGGTCACCTGCGCGGCCAGGTCGCGCCGCGCCGCTGGCGAGCGGTGGTTGAAGTGCTTGGGTACGCGCACGCGGGCCAGCACCTCGGCCGGCGCGGTGAAGTCGGCCGGGGTGACCCGACCGGCCCACCTGTCCTGGGTGAGCACGAGCGGGCGGGGCTCGCCGAAGCCGCCCACGCCCGGGTCGAGCACGACCGCCAGCCCGGAACGGCGGCCGGACGGCACGCGCACGACGTCACCGATCCGCAGCCGCTCCAGCGAGCGCACCGCCTCGGCGCGACGCTGGCTGCTCCCCTGCCGGGCCAGCGCCCGCTCCCGGTCGGCGATCGCCACGCGGAGCGCGAAGTACTCGTCGAAGTCGCCGTGGTGGCAGCGCACCTCGTTGCCGTACGCCTCGATGGTCTCCTGGTTGCGCTGCACCTGCCGGGCCAGCCCGACCACCGAGCGGTCCGCCTGGAACTGCGCGAACGACGACTCCAGCAGCTCCCGCGCGGGCGCCGCGCCGACCGTGCCGACGAGGTTGGCCGCCATGTTGTACGACGGCCGGAAGCTGGAGCGCAGCGGGTAGGTGCGGGTCGAGGCGAGCCCGGCCACGTGCCGCGGGTCGACCTCCGGCGCCCACACGACGACCGCGTGCCCCTCCACGTCGATGCCCCGCCGCCCGGCCCGGCCGGTGAGCTGCGTGTACTCCCCCGGCGTCAGGTCGACGTGCGCCTCGCCGTTGAACTTGACCAGCCGCTCCAGCACCACGCAGCGGGCCGGCATGTTGATGCCCAGCGCGAGCGTCTCGGTGGCGAACACGGCCTTGACCAGCCCGCGCACGAAAAGCTCCTCGACGACCTCCTTGAAGGCCGGCAGCAGCCCCGCGTGGTGGGCCGCCAGCCCTCGCTCCAGCCCGTCGAGCCACTCCCAGTAGCCGAGGACCTGGAGGTCGCCGCCGGGGATCGAGGCCATCCGCGCCTCGGCCACGCGGCGGATCTCGGCCCGCTCGTCGGGCGTGGTCAGCCGCAGTCCGGCGTGCAGGCACTGCTGCACCGCCGCGTCGCAGCCGGCCCGGCTGAAGATGAACAGGATCGCCGGCAGCAGCCCCTCGCGGTCGAGGCGCTCGACGATGTCGGCGCGGAGCGGGGGCCGCCAGCGCCGCCCGCCACGACCGCCGCGCCCCGGCGTGTAGCCGTCGGTCAGCTCCAGCCGGCGCAGCGTCTCCCGGGAGTAGCGCAGCAGCTCGGGGTGGACGTCGTGCTTACGGGCCGCGTCGGCGTCGTGGAACAGGTCGAACATCCGCCGCCCCACCAGCATGTGCTGCCACAGGGGCACCGGCCGGTGCTCGCTGACCACCACCGCCGTCTCGCCCCGCACGGTGACCAGCCAGTCGCCGAACTCCTCCGCGTTGGAGACGGTCGCCGACAGGGACACGAGCGTCACCGAGGCGGGCAGGTGGATGATCACCTCCTCCCACACCGCGCCACGGAACCGGTCGGCGAGGTAGTGCACCTCGTCCATCACCACGTACGCCAGACCCTCCAAGGTGGAGGATCCGGCGTAGAGCATGTTGCGCAGCACCTCGGTGGTCATGACCACCACCGGCGCGTCGCCGTTGATCGCGTTGTCGCCGGTGAGGAGGCCGACCCGCTCGGCGCCGTACCGCTCCACCAGGTCGTGGTACTTCTGGTTGGAGAGCGCCTTGATCGGCGTCGTGTAGAAGCACTTGCGCCGCAGGCCGGGCGTGGAGAGCGCCAGGTGCACGGCGAACTCCCCCACCACGGTCTTGCCGGCCCCGGTCGGGGCGCAGACGAGCACGCCGCTGCCTCGCTCGAGTGCCTCGCACGCCTCCCGCTGGAAGTCGTCGAGATCGAATCCGAGGTCGAGGGCGAAATCCTCGAGGGCCGGGAAACCGGAGACCGCTTCGGCCCGTCGGCGCGCCGCGGCGTACCGCTCGGCGGGGCTGCTCATGCCCATAATTTATCTTGCCCGCACAGCAGTATTCAGGTCACGGCGCCAGCGGGTCGGCTTACGGGACCAACCGGGCGACTCGGTAGGGTCACGGACGTGCCGGACCAGACCGCCCTCCCCGACTCCCGACCCGCACGGCGACCGCTGGACGCGGTGCTCTTCGACTTCCACGGCACACTCGCGCAGGTGGAGGACCCTGTCGCGTGGGTGACTGCGGCCGCGGAGGCGTGCGGCACCACGCTCGACCGGGGCCGCGCCACCGTACTCGCCGACCGGCTGGTCACCGCCGGCCGCGCGGGCGGCCCGCTGCCGCACCGCGTCCCGCCTCACCTCGCCGAGGTGTTCGCCGACCGCGACCTGTACGAGCAGGCGCACCGGGCCGCGTACATCGGGCTGGCGACGACCGTGGGGGCCGGGCTCGACGGTTTCGAGGAGGCGCTGTACGAGCGCCTGCTGCTCCCGGAGGGCTGGGTCCTGTACTCGGACACCGCCAGCACGCTCATCGCGCTCAAGGAGGCCGGCGTGCCGGTGGCGGTGGTGAGCAACATCGGCTTCGACATCCGGCCGCACTTCGAGGCGTGGGGTTTCACCGGCCTGGTCGACGCCTACGTACTCTCGTACGAGGTGGGGCGCACCAAGCCCGACCCGGCGATCTTCCTGCGCGCGTGCGGCACGCTCGGCGTCGACCCGGAGCGGGCGCTGATGGTCGGCGACACACCGGCCGACGCGGGCGCGGTGCGTGCCGGCCTGGCCGCGCTGGTGCTGCCCGCCGCCGACCCCGGCAAGCCCAACGGCCTCTCCGCCGTACTCAACCTGACAACGCCCTGAAGACCGGGATCTGGGCTACCGCGACGCCCGTCGTGGTGCGGGCCGCTGCTCCCGCGGCCTCACCGTCCGCGCTCCACGACCCGCCACCTCCGGCGGCACGTAGCAGCAAAATCAGGGAGTTTGCTGCTACGTCAGTACTTGGAGACAGCAAAATCAGGGAAATTGTCGGGATCTTGCGGAGGGTGAGGCCGCGGGAGCGGCGGTCTGGAGAACGACGGGCGTCGCGGTAGCCCGAAATTCCTAGCCCAGCAGGCGCACCGCTCCCGGCACGGCGGTGATGGTGACCGGGAGGGGGAAGGCGCGCTCGCCGTCCGCGTACGTCGTGATGCCCTCGGCCTCGATCTCGACGGTGCGCGCCCGATATGTGTGCACCTGGGGGTGTTCGACGTGCGTGCCCTTGTAGGTCTTGCCCTTGAGCTTGACCAGCGTGGCGCGGCTGACGTCGCCGAGCACGATGTCGAGCAGGCCGTCGGTGGGCACCGCCGAGGGGACGATGCGGATGCCGCCGCCGTAGCTGGCGCAGTTTCCCACCGCCAGCAGCACCGCGTCGCGCACCTGCTCCTCGCCGTCGAGGCGCAGGGTGTATCGCCGGGGCTTGAGGCGGATCAGCTCCATGAAGATCGCCAGGTCGTAGCGGCGGGGGCCGCGTGGCCAGCGCATCCGGTTGGCGCGTTCGTTGACCACGGCGTCGAAGCCGGCGGCGAGCACCGCGCCGTACCACATCGGGGCGCGGCCGGGGCCGGTCAGCCGGGCCAGGTCGATCGGGCGGGTGCGGCCGGCCTTGACCGCGCCGGCGATGGCGGCCGCCGCGGCGATCGGCTCTGCGGGGATGCCGGTCTCCACCGCGAAGTCGTTGCCGGTGCCCGCCGGCACGGCCCCGAACGGCAGGTCGGTGCCGGCCACCGCCTGGAGCGCCAGGTGGACCGTGCCGTCGCCGCCCACGGCGACCAGCGCCGCCGCGCCGTCGGTGACCGCGCGGTGGCACGCCTCCTGGGCCTCCTCCCGGGTGCGGGCGTCGAGCAGCCGCACCGGCAGGTCGGACTCGGCGAGCCGCTCCAGCACGGGCGGGAGCAGGTCTCGGTGGCGCCCGCGCCCGGCCTCCGGGTTGACGAGCACGACGAGGTCGCCCGGCATCAGGTGGTCTCGTCGTAGCGGCGCTCGATCGGCAGCGGCGCGGCGACCGGCGTGACCGCCTCCAACCGCTCACCCGCCTCGACCGGCTCCGCGTCGTGCTCCAGCGGGGACGCCTCGTCGTCGTCGAGCCCGGCGTACGACTCCTGCCCGCGCCGGCGGCGCCGGTCGTTGAGGAGCGCGACGCCCACCGCGACGAAGTACATCGCGGACAGGCAGATGGCGAGCGCGGTCATCCCGAACGGGTCGGGGGTCGGCGTGACGACCGCGGAGAAGGCGAAGAAGACGAAGATCGCCACCCGCCACCAGCCCAGCAGCCTCTTACCGCTCGTGACGCCCACGAAGTTGAGCATCAGGATCAGCAGTGGGAACTCGAACGCCACCCCGAAGATCAGGATCAGGTTGGTGACGAACGAGACGTACCGGGTCACCTCCAGCTGGCTCTCCAGGCCGGTGACGCCGGAGCTGAGCAGGAACTCCAGGCCCTTGGACACCACGAAGTAGGCCAGCACCGACCCGGCCGCGAACAGCGGCGCCGCGATGCCGGCGAAGAGGTACGCGTAGCGCCGCTCGTTGCGGTGCAGCCCCGGCGCGATGAAGGCCCAGAGCTGGTAGAGCCACACCGGCGCGGAGAGGATCAACCCGACCCACAGCGCGATCTTCAACCGGATGAGGAAGCCGTCGGCCGGGCCGAGCTGGGTCATCGGGCAGCGGCCGTCGGGCGTGCGGATGTTGGGCAGGTCGCAGTATGGCTGCTGGAGCAGGTCGAAGACCGCCTGGGACACGATGTAGCCGACGATGACGCCGACAAGAATGCCCAGCGAGGCCCGGAACAAGCGCGTGCGCAACTCGCGGATGTGCTCGATGAGGGTCATCGAGCCGTCAGCGGCACGCTCGAAGTTGCTCGGCCCGCGCCGCCGGATGAGGGAGAACGCCACCGGGGGTGCCGGAAATCAGGAAATGTCGCGCGTGCGCTGCACCGGGTCGGTGACCGGCGCAGCCGGACGCTGCTCGGTCGACGTCGACGGCGGCGGGAGCGGCTGGCGGCCGTGCTGCGCGTCCGCCTTCTCCGCGAGGTCGCGCTCGTCGTCGTCGGACAGGTGCTTGGTCTCGGCCTTGATGATCCGCAGCGAGCGGCCCAACGACCGGGCCGCGTCAGGCAACCGCTTCGCGCCGAAGAGGAGGACCAGCACGACCACGAGTACAGCGATGTGCCACGGCTTGAGGGCGCCCATGGAAAGCTCCAGTTAGCTGATCGTCGTGAAGACTGTCGAGCCCTATCGTACGTGCGTCTGGCGGCGGCCCGTCAACGGCTGCGCGTCCCGTCTTTGACCTTGATGAGCGCCAGGCGCTCCTGGGTGATCTCCGTCTTGAGGCGCAGCGCCTCCGCCTCCTGGGCGAGCGTGACCGCGGCCGCCCGGAGCTGCTCCACCTCTGACTGGCGGCGCAGCAGCGTCGTCGAGGCCCGGCGCAGTGGCCCCAGCCGCCCCATCAGTGATCCGGCGGCGAGCCCGAGCACCAGGAGCCCCACCAGCACCACGGCTATCACGATCCACAAGACCATGCCTACCCCGCTCCGCCGCTCGGCGCTCGTCCACCGCCGGGGGCAAGGCCCGCAGCCTCGCGGCTCCCGATCACGACCGTCAACTGTACTGGTCGAGAGCCGCGACCGCCTGTTGGCGCACCCGCTCGACCAGGTCGGCCGGGGCGACCACGGTGGCATCGGGCCCCAGCCCGAGCACGAACCGCTGCGCCCACGCCAGGTCGGCGACCCGCAGCGACACCAGCCACTCCTCGCCGTCGGGGCGTACGTCCTCACACGGGTAGTACTCCGTGATCCACCGGCCACCGCGGCCGATCCGGAGCGTGACCAGCGGCAGCTCGGGGCCAGGCTGGTAGATGCCGCCGCTCACGTCGTGCAGCCGCACCTCGCCGGGAAGGCGCGCCGGCTCGTCGAGCTCGGTCAGCGCGTCGATCCGGTCGGCCCGGAAGAGCCGCACCGCCTCGGCCCGGCGGCACCACCCCTCCAGATAGGAGCGGCCGGCGACCACCAGCACGCGGATCGGGTCGACCACGCGCTCGGTCAGCTCGTCGCGGGTCGCCGTGTAGTACGTGATCCGCAGCGCCCGCCGCCGCTCCACCGCCCCGCGCAGCGTGTCGAGGCGGTCGGCGTTGCCCGGCAGCCGCACCTCCACCGGCGCGCTGGTCAGGTCGCCGGCGGCGCTCTCCAGCTTGGCCAGCGTGCGCTCGATGGCGTCGCGGTTGGCCATGCCGGGCGTCTCGGCGAGCATCCGCAGCGCCACCACCAGCGCCAACGCCTCGTCGGGGGTGAGCCGCAGCGGCCGGTCGATTCCCGCGTCGTACGTGATCGTGACCCGGTCGCCGTCGAACGCCATGTCGATCAGGTCGCCCGGCCCGTAGCCCGGCAGCCCGCAGACCCACAGCAGCTCCAGGTCCTCGCGCAGCTGCTTTTCGCTCACGCCCAACTCGGCGGCGGCCTCGGCCAGCTCGATGCCGGGGCGGGCGAGCAGGTAGGGCACGAGGTTGAGCAGGCGCCCGAGCCGGTCGGCGGAGGCGCGGGACGGCGCGGTCATCGCGCGCTCACCGACGCCGCCTCGTGGCGAGTGGCGATCTCCTTGAGCCGCTGGATGACCGCCTCGCGCACCTCGGGCGGGTCGAGCACGCGCACATCGGCGCCGTATCCGACCACGGACGCGGCGAAGCCCTCCACGTCGGCGAACGGCAGCACCAGCCGGTCACCCTCGGGGGTCGTCTCGACCTCGCGGGCCCAGCGGCGCAGCCCGGCCGCCCGCCCGGGACGCACCAGCACGGTCGCCCGCCCGGTGCGCTCGATCGGGCCGGACCAGCGGGCCACGTGGCTGATCAGGTCGACGTCGGTGGGCGGCTCGTACGCCCCCGGCTTGCCGGTGAGCCGCACCTGGCCGACGATCCGGGAGAGCCGGAAGCAGCGGGTCGCCTCGCGGTCGAGGTCGTGACCCACCACGTACCACCGACCGCGCCAGCAGACCACGCCCCACGGCTGGAGCCGCCGGCTGGTCGGGCCGTCGCCCTCGGGCACGCGATAGTCGAAGGCCACCGCGCGCCGGTCGCGGGCGGCCGTGGTGAGCGGCGCGAACGCCGGGTCGACGGTGACCACCGGCTCCACGCCGAGCGTCGCCGACGGGTCGATGTCGATGCCCGCCGCGCGCAGCTTGGCCAGCCCGGACGAGGCGGCGGCGGCCAGCCCCGCGTGCCGCCACAGCCGCGCGGCGATGCCCACGGCGGCGGCCTCGTCGGGCTCGAGCTGGATGTCGGGCAGCGCGTACTCCCGAGCGGCGATCCGGTAGCCGGGCTCGACGTCGAACACGCTGGCCGTGCCCGTCTCCAGCGGCACGCCCAACTCGCGCAGCTCCGCCTTGTCGCGCTCGAACTTGCGCTGGAACGCCTCGTGGTCACGCGGGTCGTCGGGATCGTGCTCGTAGCCGGGAACGGTCGCGGCGATCTGCGCGGCGGTCAGGAACCGCCGCGTGGAGAGCAGGCAGATCACCAGGTTGACCAGGCGCTCCGTCCGTGACCGCGACACGCCACAGACAATAGCCCCATTCGCACGCCCGTACGGCCCACCCCACGCCGCATCGCGCCCAGGGTTCCTCCTCCTGGGGCACAATCTGCTCGTGTCGGATGACCGTCCGTTACCGCTGGACCTCAACGCGCGCCTCGCGGAGGGCGGCGGTGGGTCCGAGAGCCTCGGCACCGTCGTCGTCGCCGGCCTCGCCAACCTGACGATCGCGGCGGCCAAGCTTGTCGCCGGCCTCATCGCCGGCTCGGCCGCGATGCTCTCCGAGGCCACCCACTCCCTCGCCGACACCGCCACCGAGGTGCTGCTCTTCACCGCGCTGCGGCGCGGCGCCCGCCCGGCCGACGAGCGACACCCCTTCGGGTACGGCAAGGAGAGCTGGATCTGGGCGTTCATCGCGGCGCTGTTCACGTTCGTGGCCGGGGCCGGCTTCTCGATCACGCACGGCGTGCACACGATCCGCACCGGCGAGCACACCGGCCACTACACGGCGTCGTACGTGGTGCTGGCGGTCTCGTTCGTGATCGAGTCGGTCTCCCTCACCCGCGCGGTACGCCAGGTGCGCCGCTCGGCACGCGGATGGCGGGTCACGCCCGCCCGCTTCCTGCGGGTCACCCCGGACACGACGGTGAAGGCGGTCGTCCTGGAGGACAGCGCCGCGCTGGTCGGCCTGCTGCTGGCCGCCGCCGGCGTGGGGCTCTCCCACGCCACCGGCGACGAGCTGTGGGACGGGCTCGCCTCCGTCGCGATCGGCCTGCTCCTGCTCGTGGTGGCCGCCACCCTCGCCCGCACCAACCTTTCGCTGCTCGTGGGCCAGGCGGTGCCACCGCGCCTGCACCGCCTCATCGAGGAGGAACTCGCCGCCCTCCCCACCGTCGAACGCGTCGACACGCTGCTCACCATGCTGCTCGGCCCCGCCGACGTGCTGGTCGCCGCGAAGGTGGACTTCACCGACGAGGCCACCGGCGCCGACATCGAGGCCGCCGCGGAGGAGGCCGAACGCCGGCTCGCCGACCGCTACCACGGCATCCGGTACGTCTTTCTCGACCCGACCGGACGCCGTGGTTAAGTGGCTGCCATGAGCGGGAGTCGCGAGGCGGGCATGAGCGGGAGTCGCGAGGCTTCGGACCCCAACCACGACGGCGCACGAGCGCCGAGCGACGGAGCGTGGGCGGGCACGGTACGTTGGCGTTCGGGCGTGGTGACCGCTCTGAGGCGTCGCTGGCGTGGCGTCGTCACGGTGGACGTGCGCGTGTCGCCGTCCTCGGTCGTCCGCGCGCTGGCGTATCCCGCGCTGACCGGCGAGCCCACGGTGGGCGACCGCGTGCTGCTCAACATCGGCGCGCTGGAGATGGGCCTCGGCACCGGCGGGTACGCGCTGGTGGTCGCCCTCCCCGACCGCCTCCCGCCCGATCCCCCGGCGCCGGCCTCCCGCGACTCGGGCCACCTGGTCAAGGCCCGGTACACGCCGTTGCAGGCCATCGTGCTCGGCGTGGACGAGGAGGCGTCCCCGCACCGGACGGTCATGGCGACGGCCGATGGCATCGACGGCATGCCGGTGGTGGTGGCCGACCTGCACTCGGCGCTGCCGGCGATCCTGGCCGGCATCCGGGCGCTGCGGTCCGACCTCTCGGTCGCGTACGTGATGACCGACGGGGGCGCGCTCCCCGCGTGGTTCTCCCGCACGCTCGACGGCCTCCGCGACCACCTGGCCGGCACGGTGACGGTCGGCCAGTCGTTCGGCGGCGACCTGGAGGCCACCACAGTCCACAGCGGACTGATCGCCGCCCGCCACGTCCTCCGCGCCGACGTCACCGTCGTCGCACAGGGCCCAGGCAACCTGGGTACGGGCACCGCCTGGGGCTTCAGCGGCGTGGCGGCCGGCGAGGCGGTCAACGCGGTGGCGGCGCTGGACGGCCGCCCGGTCGCCTCGCTCCGCCTCTCCGACGCCGACCCCCGACCGCGCCACCGCGGCATCTCGCACCACAGCCTCACGGCGTACGGCCGGGTCGCGCTCGCCCCCGCCGACGTGGTGCTCCCCGCCGACCTGCCACCGGCGCTGGCGTCCACTGTGGAGCCAGCGGTCGAGTTTCTGGCCGCCCGCCACCGCGTGGTCCGCGTACCGGCCGAGGGCCTGGAGGCGGCCCTGAAGGAGTCGCCAGTGACGCTGTCCACAATGGGCCGAGGGCTCGACGCCGACCGCTGGTACTTCCTCACCGCCGCGGCCGCCGGCCGACACGCGGCCTCGCTGCTGGGCTGAGGCTTTCGCGGTCGGGGTTGGCGCCGCTGCGGGTTCTTGTGGTGCCCTCCGGCGGGCGCTCGGACTGCGGCCGGGTCCACGCGAGGCTGTGCCTGGTTGCTCGAAGGCGTATCGATATGTTCGGGGCAGGACCGCTCGCGGTCATGGAGAGATCCAGGTCGTGCGTGGCGAGAAATTCTCCGTCTGGGGCAATTAGTCGCCACGGACGGACTCCGCCCCGGGCCTGGTCGCTTCGCAAGGAGACAATGTCGGTGGCATAGCCCCTTGCGGCCGGTTTGAAACGGCTATGTCCCCGACAACGCCCATGCGCCCGCCGGGTCAGGCCCGGCAACCGGACCCGGCGTCCACGCCACGAGCCGCACGTCCGGCGTCCCCGCCGGGGGTTGGGCGCACCGATGCGCCCAGCTCGACAGCTTCTCCACAAGAGCTTCGGGGTCAGGATCTCGGGCCCGTCCACGCTGCTAGCCCGACGCGCGCACGGACGCTGCGCGATCCCCTCAGACCTCGACCGCGGGAGGTCTCTAGGAGAAGACGATCAGCGCGATCCAGGCCGCCAGGAAGACGCCGAGGATGAGCGCCAGCACCCAGGTGGGCACCGTGTACTCGCCGCGCCGGTTGCGCGCGATCTCCTCGGCGATCTTCTGCTTGCGCCGCTGCACCAGGCCGGGCTTGCGCCCCTCTTCCGGCTCACCAGAGTCAGTCATGACGAGGAACAGTCTCACATGCTGGCGATCAGGCGCTCCACCCGCTCGTCGTACGCCCGGAAGGGGTCCTTGCAGAGCACGGTGCGCTGCGCCTGGTCGTTGAGCTTGAGGTGCACCCAGTCGACGGTGAAGTCGCGGCGCTTCTCCTGCGCGTGCCGGATGAACTCGCCGCGCAGCCGGGCCCGCGTGGTCTGCGGCGGGGTCTCCTTCGCCTCGAAGATCTCCAGGTCGGTGGCGACCCGGTCGACCTGGCCGCGCCGCTCGAGCAGCCCGTACAGGCCACGGCCGCGGCGCAGGTCGTGGTAGGCGAGGTCCATCTGCGCGACGCGGGGGTGGGAGAGCGGCAGCTCGTGCTTCTCCTGGTACCGCTCGATCAGCTTGAGCTTGCTCACCCAGTCGATCTCGCGGGATACCGGCTCGAGGTTGCCCGTCTCGACCGCGCGCAGCACACGGCCCCACAGCTCGACGACCCGCTTGGCGGTCTGGTCGCCGCCCCGTCGCTCGACGAACTCGGTCGCCTTCGCCAGGTACTCCTGCTGGATCTCCAGCGCGCTGACCTCCTTGTTGGAGGCGAGGCGCACCTTGCGCCGGCCGGTGATGTCGTGCGAGACCTCGCGGATCGCCCGGATGGGGTTTTCCAGCGACAGGTCACGCATCACCACGCCCGCCTCGATCATGCGGAGCACGATGTCGGCGCTGCCCACCTTGAGGAGCGTGGTCACCTCGTTCATGTTGGAGTCGCCGACGATCACGTGCAGCCGGCGGTAACGCTCGGCGTCGGCGTGCGGCTCGTCCCGCGTGTTGATGATCGGGCGGCTGCGGGTCGTCGCCGAGGAGACGCCCTCCCAGATGTGCTCGGCGCGCTGGGAGAGGCAGTAGACCGCGCCGCGCGGCGTCTGGAGCACCTTGCCGGCGCCGCAGATCAGCTGGCGGGTCACCAGGAAGGGAATCAGCACGTCGGCCAGCCGGCCGAACTCGCCGTGCCGGGAGACGAGATAGTTTTCGTGGCAGCCGTACGAGTTGCCGGCCGAGTCGGTGTTGTTTTTGAACAGGTAGATCTCGCCCGCGATGCCCTCGTCGTGCAGCCGCTTTTCCGCGTCGACGAGCAGGCCCTCCAGGATCCGCTCACCGGCCCGGTCGTGTGCGACCAGGTCGGATACGGAGTCACACTCCGGTGTCGCGTACTCGGGGTGCGAGCCGACATCGAGGTAGAGGCGGGCGCCGTTACGCAGGAAGACGTTGCTGGACCGGCCCCACGACACCACCCGCCGGAACAGGTAGCGGGCCACCTCGTCGGGAGACAGCCGCCGCTGTCCCCGGTAGGTGCAGGTGACACCGTATTCGGTCTCGAGCCCGAAGATTCGCCGTTCCATCCCTACCACGCTCCGTCGCTCGGCGCTCGTCCGCCGCCGGGCTCAATGGCCGTAGCCTCGCGACTCCCGCTCATCCCTACCACGCTCCGTCGCTCGGCGCTCGTCCGCCGCCGGGCTCAATGACCGTAGCCTCGCGACTCCCGCTCATCCCTACCACGCTCCGTCGCTCGGCGCTCGTCCGCCGCCGGGCTCAATGACCGTAGCCTCGCGATTCCCGTTCATGACCAGACATTAGCCGTCCCGGGGCCCGGATCGTCACTCCTGGCGCAAGGTTTCGGTGTATGCGCGACACGCGTCGTACGACGGGAGGGTGCCGGCGGCCCGCGCCTCGGCGAGACTCGGCGCGGCGGCGTCTCGTGGGGAGAGGACCGGCGCCTCGGCCGGCCACTCGATGCCCAGCTCCGGGTCGAGCGGAT
This sequence comes from Phytohabitans kaempferiae, assembly GCF_042433955.1. NCBI lineage: Bacteria > Bacillati > Actinomycetota > Actinomycetes > Micromonosporales > Micromonosporaceae > Phytohabitans > Phytohabitans kaempferiae. The sequence continues at coordinate 47,206 of NZ_JBHLUH010000010.1, forward strand.
GGACGGTGTGCTCGGCCGCCGGGTTGTACGTGGTGGAGCAGAGGTACACGAACTCGGGGTTGTCGCTCAACGCGCAGTAGCCGTGCCCCAGGCCCTCGCTGATGTACACCGCCTTGCGGTCGGTGTCGTCCAGCCGCACCGCCTCCCACTGACCGAAGGTGGGCGAGCCGACCCGGATGTCGACGATCACGTCGAGCACCGCGCCACGCGTACACGTGACATATTTGGCCTGGCCAGGCGGTACGTCGGCGAAGTGGACGCCGCGCACGACGCCGCTCGCCGAGATCGACAGGTTGGCCTGGGCGAGGTCGAGGCGGTGGCCGACGGCCTCGGCGAGGCGGTCGAAGCGGTACCACTCCAGGAAGAGGCCCCGGTCGTCGCCGTGCTGCTGGGGCGTGATCTCCCACGCCCCCTCGATGCCGAGCTGACGGATCTTCATGACGGGAACCGCGCGACGGTCACGAACTCGTTGTACGTGAAGAGCTTGCCCATGAACCTCGGAAACGGGAACGAGAACTGCTTCTCCACCGTCAGCCCCAGCTCTTCGCAGATCGCCGCCGCCTCGGGGAAGCCCACGAAGCGCACGTGCGTGGCGTCGCTCGCGTACCCCCGCTCCTGGGGGGTGATGAAGACCGCCCTGCCGCCCGGCTTGACGCACGGCAGGTAGGACTCGACGACCTTGCGCGCCTGGTCTTCGGGCATGTGCTCGAGCAGGTGGGCGGCGAGCATCGAGTCGAAGGTGGCGGTGCGGTCGGTCTCGAAGAACTCGTTGATCGTGTACGCCTCGTAGCCCTGCGCCCGCGCCACCTCGATCGACGTGGGGTTGTGGTCGACGCCGACCCCGTTGCCCCCGAGGTGGGCCAGGTTGCGCCCGAGTCCGCAGCCCACGTCGAGGGTGCGCCCGAGGTCGAGGCGACGGATGTTCCACCGGTAGGGGCGCTGGACGTCGAGAACCTGCTTCCACCGGGCCCCGGTGACCCGCTGGAGCCGGTCGGTGTAGTCGGCACCCTGGGTGCTCGGCTTCTCCTGCTGCACGGGCGGTAAGCCTGTCAGACGCGCACCGCCGACCGCAACAGGGCACGCCTACACAAACGGGCACACCGGCGCACGGTCCGCCCGCCGCGGCCCCGTCTCAGCCCTCCAGGAGGCCCAGCAGGTAGTCGCCGTAGCCGCTCTTGGTGAGCGGGCCGGCCAGCTCGCGGAGGTCGGAGGCGGAGAGGAAGCCGGCCCGCCAGGCCACCTCCTCGACGCAGCCGATCTTGAGGCCCTGCCGCTCCTCGATCACCCGCACGAACTCGGCCGCCTGCATCAGCGACGTGAACGTGCCGGTGTCGAGCCACGCCGTGCCCCGGTCGAGCACGGTGACCGACAGCTCGCCCTTCGCGCGGTACGCCTCGTTGACCGTGGTGATCTCCAGCTCGCCTCGGTCGGAAGGGGTGAGCCCGCGGGCGATCTCGACCACCCGGTTGTCGTAGAAGTACAGCCCCGGGACGACGTAACGGGACTTCGGGCGGGTCGGCTTCTCCTCGATCGACAGCACGCGCCCCTCGGCGTCGAACTCGACCACGCCGTACGCCTCGGGGTTGGCCACCGGATAGGCGAACACCCGCCCGCCGACCAGGTCGTCGTTGTGGCTGGCCAGCTGATGTCCGAGGCCCACACCGTGGAAGATGTTGTCGCCGAGGATGAGGGCGACCGGCTCGTCGCCGATGAAGTCCGCCCCGATCACGAACGCCTGCGCGATGCCCTCCGGCCGCGGCTGGGCGGCGTAGCGCAGGTCGAGCCCCCACTGCCCACCGTCGCCGAGCAGCCGCTGAAACTGCGACTGGTCCTCCGGCGTGGTGATGATCAGAATCTCCCGGATCCCGGCCATGACCAGCGTCGACAGTGGGTAGTAGATCATCGGCTTGTCGAAGACGGGCATGAGCTGCTTCGATACCGCCCGGGTGATCGGCCACAGGCGAGAGCCGGTGCCGCCGGCGAGAAGGATTCCGCGCACCCCGGTACCTTATCCGCCGGCGGCGCCACGACAGTCAAGCTGCCGACAGCCCACCGCCCGGCCGAGGGGACCCGCCTTGGGTAGACTCCGGACCCTGTGAGAGTCCTCGTCACCGGCGGAGCCGGGTTCATCGGGTCGGAATACGTGCGTGAGCTGCTGCGCGGCACGCTCCCGGCCGCCACCCCCGCTGCGGTCACCGTGCTCGACAAGCTCACCTACTCGGGCAATCTGGCCAATCTCGACTCGGTGCGCGACGACCCCCGCCTCCGCTTCGTGCGGGGCGACATCTGCGACCCCGTGCTGGTCGACGAGGTGGTGCCCGGTCACGACGTGATCGTGCACTTCGCCGCCGAGTCGCACGTCGACCGCTCGATCGCCGGCGCCGAGCCGTTCGTGACCACCAACGTGCTGGGCACGCAGTCCCTCCTGGACGCGGCGCTCAAGCACGGCACCGGGCGGTTCGTGCACGTGAGCACCGACGAGGTGTACGGCTCGATCGCGCACGGCTCGTGGACCGAAGACTGGCCGCTCGCGCCCAACTCGCCGTACTCCGCCACCAAGGCCGGCTCCGACCTGCTCGCGCTCGCCTACTTCCGCACCCACGGGCTCGACGTCGTGGTGACCCGGTGCTCCAACAACTACGGCCACCACCAGTACCCCGAGAAGGTCATCCCGCTGTTCGTCACCAACCTGCTCGACGGCGGCACGGTGCCGCTCTACGGCGACGGCGGCAACGTGCGCGACTGGCTGCACGTGCACGACCACTGCCGGGGCATCGCGCTGGTGCAGGACAAGGGGCGGCCGGGCGAGATCTACCACATCGGCGGCGGCACCGAGCTCACCAACCGCGAGCTCACCGAGCTGCTGCTCGACGCCTGCGGCGCCTCCTGGGACCGGGTGACGCCGGTGCCCGACCGCAAGGGCCACGACCGGCGCTACAGCCTCGACATCACCAAGATCAGTCAGGAGCTGGGGTACGCGCCGACGGTCGACCTCTCCCGCGGCCTGGCCGAGACGGTCACCTGGTACCGGGAGCACCGCGCCTGGTGGGAGCCGCTGAAGGCATGAGGCGGATCCTCGTCACCGGTGCCGGTGGGATGCTCGGGCAAGACCTGCTCGGCGTACTCAAGGGGCGGCCCGACCTCGACGTGACCCCGCTCGCGCGGGCGGAGCTGGACGTGACCGACGAGGCCGCGGTCCTGGCCGCCGTGCGCGGCCACGACCTGGTGCTCAACGCGGCCGCGTGGACCGACGTCGACGGCGCCGAGGCGCGCGAGGCGGAGGCCACCGCGGTCAACGGCGACGGCGTGGCCCACCTGGCGCGCGCGGCCGGGGCGACCGGCGCGCGGCTGGTGCACGTCTCCACCGACTACGTCTTCCGGGGTGATGCCACCTCGCCCTATCCCGAGGACGCCCCCACCGACCCGATCAACGCGTACGGGCGCGGCAAGCTCGCCGGCGAGCGGGCGGTCCTGGCCGCCGGCGGCTACGTGGTGCGCACCGCGTGGCTGTACGGCGCGCACGGTCCCAACTTCGTCGCCACCATGCTGCGGCTCGCTGGCGAGCGGGAGACCCTCGACGTGGTCGACGACCAGCGGGGGCAGCCGACCTGGTCGTGGGCGCTGGCCGAGCGGCTGGTCGAGCTGGGGCTGGCGGACGCGCCGCCCGGTGTCTACCACGGCACCGCGAGCGGCGAGACCACGTGGTACGGGCTGGCCCGCGCCGTCTTCGCCCGCGCCGGCCACGACCCCGACCGCGTCCGCCCCACCACGAGCGACCGGTTCGTGCGGCCGGCGCCACGCCCCGCCTACAGCGTGCTCGGACACGATCGTTGGGCGCTGGCGGGCATGACGCCCATGGAAGACTGGGAGACGATGCTGTCCGCCTACCTCCGGAGCCCTCGTGCCTGAGCAGCCTCAGCCGCCCGACCTCCCCCGCGTGAGCGCGGTGGTGCTGGCGTGGCGGTCGGAGCCACTGCTGCGGCGGTGCGTGGAGGCGCTGCTCAGCTCGGTCAAGGTCGACGTCGAGGTCGTGCTGGTCGACAACGGCTGCACCAATCCCGACCTTCCGTACCTCGCCGGCCTCCCCGGCGTGGTGGTGACCGGTTCGGGGGAAAATATCGGCTTCTCCGCGGGCTGCAACGCCGGCGTGGCCGCCTCCTCCGGCGAGTACGTGGCACTGGTCAACGGCGACGCGATCGTCGAGCCCACCGCGCTCGCCCGCCTGGTCGAGGTGCTGGGCGACCAGAGCGTGGGGCTGGCCGCCGGCGCCGTACGCCTGGCCGACGAGCCCGAGCTGCTCAACTCCCGCGGCAACGAGATCCACGTGCTCGGCGTCAGCTGGGTCGGCGGCTTCCGCGAGCGCGAGACCCGCGGCGAGCCCACCGAGACCGCCGGGGCGATGGGCGCCTTCGTGGTCGCCCGCCGCGCGCACTGGGAGCGGCTGGGCGGCTTCGACGACCACTACTTCGCGTACGTCGAGGACGCCGAGATCTCCCTCCGCACGTGGCGCCTGGGCCAGCGCGTGGTCAACGTCCCCGACGCGGTCGCGCTGCACGGATACGAGTTCAGCAAGGTGAGCTTCAAGTTCTACCTGATCGAGCGCAACCGCCTGATGTTCGTCACCACCGTCTGGGGCGGCCGCGCGCTCACCCTGCTGGCACCGCCGCTGCTGGCGCTCGAGCTCGTGATGATCCTGCTCGCCGCCAAGGAGGGCTGGCTGCGCGACAAGCTCCGCGGCTACGGCTGGCTGTGGCGCCACCGCGCCCACCTGCGCGCCCGCCGCCGCGCCCTCCAGGCCGAGCGCGTCACCCCCGACCGCGAGTGGATGCGCGTACTGACCGACCGCTTCGACACGCCGCTCATCAACCCCCCGGGCGTGGGGCTCCTGAACACGCTCATGGCCGCGTACTGGCGCCTGGTCCGCCGCTGGGTCTGACCCGCGTCGCCCTGTCCTGCGCCGCGCGCGGCGGAGACGAAACCGCTGAGGGCATGGCACACCACACCCTCAGCGGGACCGCGCAGCGGCGAACGCGGGCTACTCCTTCGCTGGCGACTCCCCGTCGGCGTCGTCGAGGTCGTCGAGGATTTCGAGGTCGTCGGAACCGGCGGACTGCGTCGGTGCCTTGCGCTCCGTGGCGGGCGGCGGCTCCGATGGCGACTCCTCCACCGTCTCGGGCTGCGCGGCGGGCTCCTTCAGCAGCGACGTCAGTGCGGCGTCGGCGATGCGGCGGAACGTGCGGCCGGTGCGGCGCCGGTCGAGCACCGCCACCTCAAGCTGGTCGGCGCCGAGCGTACGGGCCTGCCCGCCCTCGCCGCCCACGCTGCCCAGCGCCTTCACGGCCAGGCGCAGCGCCTCACCGAGCGACTGGTCGGGGCGGTGGGCCTCCTTGAGCGCCCCCGCGATGGCCTCGGCCTGGCCGCCCATCGCCATCACGCCGGGCTCGTCCTGCACCGAGCCGTCGTACGTGATCCGGTACAGCTCGTCCTTGCCCGGCTCGGCCCCCACCTCGGCGACGCAGACCTCCACCTCGTACGCCTTCACCTGCTCGGTGAAGATCGCGCCGAGCGCGTGCGCGTACGCGTTGGCGATCGCCCGGCCGTTCACGTCGCGGCGGTCGTAGCTGTATCCCTTGAGGTCGGCCATCCGCACGCCCGCGGTGCGCAGGTTTTCGAACTCGTTGTACCGCCCCACGGCCGCGAACCCGATGCGGTCGTAGATCTCGCTCACCTTGCGCAGCGAGGTGAGGTTTTCGGCGACGAACAGCACCCCGCCCTCGTATGTGAGCACGACGGCGCTGCGACCGCGGGAGATGCCCTTGCGGGCGTGCTCCGAGCGGTCGCGCATGATCTGCTCGGGCGAGGCGTAGAACTGCATGGCCACTGCGGCGGCTCTCCTTAAGCGAGGTGAGGGCGGGTAAGCGCGGTGACGGCGGGTAAGCGGCGACGGCGGGTAAGCGCGATGAGAGCGGGTTCAGCCGCCGATGTTCTCCATCCGGCGGGCGACGACGGCCTCGGCCACCGCCCCGGTCTCCTCGTCGGTGAGGCGCCGGGTGCCCTCGACGGTCGCGGTCATCACCACCGGGTAGATCTTGCGGGTCAGGTCGGGGCCGCCGGTCGCGGTGTCGTCGTCGGCCGCGTCGTAGAGCGCCTCCACGCCGATGGTGACGGCGTCCTCGACGGACATGCCCGGACGGTACCGCTTCTTGAGCGCCGACTTCGCGAAGAGCGAGCCGGAGCCCACCCCGTCGTAGCCGGTCTCCTCGTAGAGGCCGCCGGCCACGTCGAAGCTGAAGATGCGCCCCGCCTTGGCCGGGTCGCTGGCCGCGAGGTCGACGCCGGCGTAGATCGGCACGACCGCGAGGCCCTGCATGGCGGCGCCGAGGTTGTTGCGGACGAGCGCGGCGAGGCGGTTGGCCTTGCCGTCGAGCGAGAGCATCGCGCCCTCGAGCTTCTCGTAGTGCTCCAGCTCGACCTGGAAGAGCTTGATCAGCTCGATGCCCACGCCCGCGGTGCCCGCCATGCCCACCAGCGAGTACGGGTCGGCGGGGTGCACCTTCTCGATGTCTCGGCTGGCGATCAGGTTGCCCGCGGTGGCGCGGCGGTCGCCGGCCATGACCACGCCGCCCTGGCAGACGATCGTGACGATCGTGGTGGCGTGCGGGGCGAGGTCGGCCGAGTAGCCGGGGGGCAGCGGGCGACGTCCGGGCAGCAGGTCGGGCGCGGCCACCCGCAGGAACTCGGTGAAGGAGGACGTCCCCGGGTTGACGAAGAAGTCTGGTTGGCGCCCGGATGGCTCGAAACCCGCTGGCACGTGCTTCCCTTCAGTTAGGTGATCGCCAAGCAACATACTCGACGCCACCGCGACGTGCGCGGCGGCGCGAGCGACGGGGGCGGTGAGAGCTTATTCTCCGCCCTTTTGCACGTATCCGCGGACGAACTCCTCCGCGTTCTCCTCGAGTACCGAGTCGATCTCGTCGAGCAGGTCGTCGACGTCCTCGGTGATCTCGGCGTGGCGCTCGGCGACCTCCGGGTTTGCCTCGGGAGCCGGGCCGGCGTCGACATCCTCGTCGCGGCGGGCCTTGCCGGACTGCGACTGACCGCCGGTGTCACGGGTAGCCATCGGGTCCTCCTCAACATCGCTTGCTGAAAACCTACCTCGCCGGTGCCACGGAAAGCCCCGTCGCGCGCCGGTTTCGCGCACAGCGTGGCGTCACCCGCCGGTGATCGCCTCGAGCAGATCCTTCGCACTGGCGCAGCGGTCGAAGAGGGCGCCCACGTGCTTGCGCGTGCCCCGCTCGGGCTCCATCATCGGCACGCGCACGAGCGACTCGCGCCCGACGTCGAAGATGACCGAATCCCAGCTCGCCGCGACCACCTCGGAGGCGTACTGGCCGAGGCAGCGGCCGCGGAAGTAAGCCCGCGTGTCCTCCGGCGGCTCGACCATCGCGCGGCGGGTCTGCTCGTCGTCGAGCAGCGTCTTCATCGAGCCGCGCGCGACCAGCCGGTGGTAGAGCCCCTTCTCCGGCCGGACGTCCGAGTACTGGAGGTCGACGAGCTGGAGCTTGTGCGAGGCCCAGCCCAGCTTCTCCCGCTCCCGGTAGCCCTCCAGGAGCCGGTACTTGGCGATCCAGTCGAGCTCGTCGGCGCAGAGCATCGGGTCGCGGCCGAGCCGGTCGAGCACGCTCTCCCAGCGGGCCAGCACGTCGAGGGTGGCCGCGTCGGCGTCGGGGCCGTAGCGGTCGTCTACAAAGGACTTGGCCCGCTCGAAGTAGGCCCACTGGAGGTCGAGCGCGGTGAGCCGGCGGCCGTCCCGCAGCCGCATGAGGTGAGCCAGCGCCGGGTCGTGGCTGACCGCCTTGAGCTCGGAGACCGGGTCGGCGATGCCGAGGTCGGGCGTGAGCACCTTCTCCTCGATCATCGTGAGCACCAGCGCGGTGGTGCCCACCTTGAGGTACGTGGAGATCTCCGAGAGGTTGGCGTCGCCGATGATGACGTGCAGCCGCCGGTACTTGTCGGCGTCGGCGTGCGGCTCGTCGCGCGTGTTGATGATCGGGCGCTTGAGAGTGGTCTCCAGCCCCACCTCGACCTCGAAGAAGTCGGCCCGCTGGGAGATCTGGAACCCGGGCTGCGACCCGTCCTGCCCGATCCCGACCCGCCCCGCGCCGCACACGATCTGGCGCGTCACGAAGAACGGCGTCAGGTAGGCCACGATGTCGGCGAACGCGGTCTGCCGCCGCATCAGGTAGTTTTCGTGCGCGCCGTAGCTGGCGCCCTTGTTGTCGGTGTTGTTCTTGTACAGGTGGATCGGGTGCGTGCCCGGGATGGTCGCGGCCCGCCGCGACGCCTCGGCCATGACCCGCTCGCCCGCCTTGTCCCACTTGACCAGATCGAGCGGGTTGGTCACCTCGGGCGTCGAGTACTCCGGGTGGGCGTGGTCGACGTAGAGCCGAGCGCCGTTGGTCAGGATGACGTTGGCCAGGCCCAGATCCTCGTCGGCCAGTGCCTCGGCCGGGTCGTAGGCGGCTCCCGAGTACGTGAAGCCGCGGGCGTCGCGCAGTGGCGACTCCTCCTCGTAGTCCCACCGCGCGCGACCACCACGGGTCAGCTCGGGCCGGGCCCCGTACGCGTTGACCACCTGGGAAGACGTGACCATCGGGTTGGCCCCGGGCTGGCCAGGCACAGAGATGCCATATTCGACCTCGGTCCCCATGATTCGCCGAACACTCATGCCTCGCCCTACCTCACTGCCGCCCAGCGCGGACGCGCCACCTGTCGAGCGTAGTCCGCCGGTAGCGCTCCGCGCTGCGCCGCACCGGGTGGGGTTGCACCGACTCGGCGGGCATACGCTCCGGTATCATGACGCGGCCCAGTAGGCGGCGCACGGCAACGCACAGCGACCAGCGAGGAGCGTAGCGGGTGGGTGAGCTGACGGTCACGCGAGCCGTCAAGTCCGAGCAGGATGAGTCCGCCGAGGCGGTGCCGGCCGAGGAGCGGCCCGTGGCGCCCAGAAAGCGGATCTGGCGCCGGTGGCGCCGCCCCTCCGGGCCGTTCGCGTGGGGAGCGCTCGTGGTGCTCGCGGCCACGGTGACCGCCATGATCTGGACCTACGCCTCGACGCACCAGATCTTCCCCGACTCACAGTGGTATCTCATTTACACATACCACTACATGGGGTACGACAAGGCGCACGGCGAGCAGATCGTCCTCGACTACATCCGCGACCACGGCACCTTCGCGCCGTACGACTACCTGTGGGCCTCCAAGCCTTTCACGCTCAGCTACCGGCCGCGCATCCTGCTGCCGCTGCTCTCCATCCCGTGGGTGGCGCTCTTCGGGCCGGGCGGCATCGTGGTGGTGCCGGGCATCGCGTTCGTCGTGGCGATGTTCCTGATCTACCGGTTCGCCACCATCCACGCCTCGGTGCCGGCCTCGGTCGCCGCGGGCGTGCTCGCGGTGGTGTCCCCGCTGATCGCCAAGTGGTGCGTGGGCGGCCTCACCGACTCGCTCGCGCTGATGCTGCACACCGCGACACTCCTGCTGCTCCCCTGGCGCAAGCCGGCCACCAAGTGGACGGTGGCCGGGCTGGCGCTGGTGGCGTTCCTGGTGGGCACCGCGCGGGTCATCACCCCGTACACGGTCGCCACGGTGGCCGCCGTCTGGCTCTGGGCGATGTGGCGCGAACGCGAACGCTGGCGTTCCTGGACCGCCGCCGCGGCCGGCGCCGCGGTGGGCGTGATCGCCGGCGCCATCTGGAGCAAGGAGGTCAGCGCCCCACTGAGCAGCCGCGACCACTTCTTCAGCATGACCCAGGGCCGCGCCCGCACCCTGGGCGAGGCGATGCCGTGGTACCGCGAGGTGGTCCCCACCGCCATCGCCCGCGAGGCCACCGCCGTCCTCTCCAGCTGGCCGCTGGTGCTGCTCCTGGTCCTGTCCATCGTGGCCAGCGTGGTCGCCTGGCGCACGGTGGTGCCGTGGCTCGTGGCCTCCGCGTGGGCCGGCGCCATCGGCATCTTCCTCATCGCGCCCTACATGACCATGTTCCGGTACGAGCTGCCGATGCTGCCCGCCCTCGTGGTGGCGGTGGCGGTGCTCCTCGACCGGACCGCCAAGGGCCTGCTACCCGCCTTCCAACGCCCGTCCCCCGAGCCGACCCCGTCCCCCGGCGGCAGCGGCTGAGATGTGCCCCGGTTCGCGTCACCCGCGGACCGCATGCTCCCGCGGGCACCGCGGAGGTCGGCGGCTCGCTGGCGCTCCCCGAAATCCCCGACCTCCGCTGCCGGGGCCGCGGGACAGGCCCAAACCCCTCGGGCGTCGCTTCGCGACGCCCGAGCAGACGCGGAGGGTGAGGCCGCGGGAGCGACGGCCTGGACCACGATGGGCATCGCGGTAGCTCGGAATCAAAGGGACTCGAAGCGAAGAAAGGCCCCGCGCGCCGGAGCGTGCGGGGCCTTTCGAAGCGGGGTTACAGGTACTGGCCGGTGTTGCTGACCGTGTCGATCGAGCGGCCGGCCTCGGCGCCCTTGCCGCCGGAGACGAGCGTGCGGATGTAGACGATCCGCTCGCCCTTCTTGCCGGAGATCCGGGCCCAGTCGTCCGGGTTGGTGGTGTTGGGCAGGTCTTCGTTCTCCCGGAACTCGTCGACGCAGGCGTCCAGCAGGTGCTGCAGCCGCAGGCCCTTGCGACCCGACGACAGGAACTCCTTGATGGCCATCTTCTTGCCGCGGTCGACGATGTTTTGGATCATGGCGCCGGAGTTGAAGTCCTTGAAGTACAGGACCTCCTTGTCGCCGTTGGCGTACGTGACCTCGAGGAAGCGGTTTTCCTCGGTCTCGGAGTACATGCGCAGGACGACCGCCTCGATCATCGCGCCGACGGTGGCCTTCGAGTCGCCGCCGTGCTCGTTGAGGTCGTCGGGGTGCAGGGGCAGCCCGGTCAGGATGTACTTCGAGAAGATGTCCTTCGCCGCCTCGGCGTCCGGGCGCTCGATCTTGATCTTCACGTCGAGCCGGCCGGGGCGCAGGATGGCCGGGTCGATCATGTCCTCGCGGTTGGAGGCGCCGATCACGATGACGTTTTCGAGCCCCTCGACGCCGTCGATCTCGCTGAGCAGCTGCGGGACGATCGTGTTTTCCACGTCGGAGGAGACGCCGGAGCCGCGGGTGCGGAACACCGAGTCCATCTCGTCGAAGAACACGATGACCGGCGTGCCCTCGCCCGCCTTCTCGCGAGCCCGCTGGAAGATCAGCCGGATGTGCCGCTCGGTCTCGCCGACGTACTTGTTGAGCAGCTCAGGGCCCTTGATGTTGAGGAAGTAGCTGGTGTGCCTCTCCTCGCCCCGGCCCTCGGCGATCTTCTTGGCCAGCGAGTTGGCCACCGCCTTGGCGATCATCGTCTTGCCGCAGCCGGGCGGGCCGTAGAGCAGGATGCCCTTCGGCGGCCGCAGGTGGTGCTCGCGGAAGAGGTCGGCGTGCAGGAACGGCAGCTCGACCGCGTCCCGGATCTGCTCGATCTGGTTGTGCAGGCCGCCGATGTCCTCGTATCCGACGTCGGGCACCTCCTCCAGAACGAGCTCCTCGACCTCGCTCTTGGGGATCCGCTCGTACGCGTACGCCGAGCGGGGCTCGATCATCAACGAGTCGCCGGCGCGCAGTGGCGAGCCGATGAGCGTCTCCGCGAGGTGGACGATCCGCTCCTCGTCGGCGTGGGACACCACCAGCGCCCGGTCGCCCGGACCGCCAGCGGGGTGCTCCAGCACCTCCTTGAGCATGACCACCTCGCCGACCCGCTCGTAACCGAACGCGTCGACGATGTTGAGCGCGTCGTTGAGCAGGACCTCCTGCCCGCGACGCAGCTCGTCGACCTCGAGCGACGGGGACACCGCCACGCGGAGCTTCCGCCCGCCGGTGAACACGTCGACGGTGCCGTCGTCGTGCTTGGCCAGGAAGACGCCGTAACCGCTCGGCGGCTGCGCCAGGCGGTCGATCTCCTCCTTGAGCGTGACGATCTGGGCTCGGGCCTCTTTCAGAGTGCTCACGAGCCGCTCGTTGTTTTCGGTCAGTCGGGCCAGCTGCGCCTGCGTTGCCGCTAGCCGCTCCTCGAGCTGCCGGACGTGTCGTGGGCTTTCGGTCAGCTTGCGCCGCACCAGAGCGAGTTCCTCCTGAAGGAACGCGACCTGAGTGGAGAGATCGTGGGCCTCCTTCTCCCACCGTGCGGCGCGCGAGTCCGCGTCGTCGCTGCGTGCCACGTCCCACCTCCCCGGGGGGCTTGAACGTACTGCCATAACACTAACCGCTGTTACGGCTAATCGAACCTACGCAACACCCTCGTCACTGACTCTTGATCTGCAATCCCGGGTGAGCAGCATGTGTAATGCCCGCCGAGCAGCGCTGCATTCCTCAGAGTGTCGGACGTCCGACCATCGACGCGACGAGCCGCGCGAACTCCTCCAGCCGGGTGATCTGCCCCGCACCGCCGTCGTCGAGAGTCTTGCCGAAGCGGAGCGCGTCGTGCCGGACCGAGTTTGCCTGCTCCTCGGCGGGCGCGGCGGGATTGGGACCCGCCTCGTCGAGCGAGCTGAGCAGCAGGTAGACGTCGATGCTGTCGACCCGCGCCTGGCCGTTGGGCGTGCGCGTGAGGCGCCTCCGGCAGCCTACCTCGGTGACCGTGGAGAGCGGCACGACCCGCAGCGACGAGGTCATCGAGCCGGGCGGCCCGTCGCCGGGCGCCACGTCCTCGCCGTGCCACAGGATGAGGCGGCTGCCGTCGCAGACCACGACCTCCTGCCAGACGCCGTTGACCTCGTTGACGAAGCGTTCGAGCGTGAAGCCGAGCACGGTGGCGCCACGCAGCACCCCGCCCAGGGCCTCCAGGGCCACGTCGGGGTCGCGCAGGTAGGCCCGGGCCGCCGAGTCCAGATCCTGGTACGGCGACCAGTCGGGGAAGACCGCGGGCAGCTCACCACCTCCGAACGCCGGCCTAGCCACTCGTGCCGGCCTCCTCACCCCGGCCGGGCGCCGCCGGGGAGGGCGGCGGACCGGGAGGCACGCCCGCGGCGGCGGCCTTACCGAGCCCATCTTCGCTCCCGACCACGGGGCTCGCATCTCCCGCGCCGCGGGGCGGCTGCGGGCCACGGGAGCTCACTCCTCGCGCTCGCAGAGCGGCGTACGCCTCGGCGCCCTTGCTGGGCTTGCGGCGGCGCGGCGGGGCGGTGACCCCGGGCGCGAGGCGGCGGGTCGACACCAGGAAGGCGGTGTGCGCGATCATGCGGTGGTCGGGGCGGACCGCGAGCCCGTCGGCGTGCCAGTCGCGCACCAGGCTCTCCCACGCCCGCGGCTCGGTGAAGCAGCCCCGCTCGCGCAGGGCCTCGACCAGCTCGGAGAGCTGGGGCACGGTCGCGACGTACCCGATGAAGACGCCGCCGGGGACGAGCGCCCGCTCGACCAGGTCGAGGGCCTCCCACGGCGTGAGCATGTCGAGGATTATCCGGTCGAATCCGGTTTCGTCGCATTCGACGACGTCGCCGACGCGCAGGTGCCACGCGGGATGGGGACCGCCGAAGAACGCCTCGACGTTCTTGCGGGCGATAGCGGCGAAGTCGCCGCGCACCTCCCACGAGTGCAGCTCGCCCGAGGTGCCCACCGCGCGCAGCAGTGAGCAGGAGAGCGCGCCGGAGCCTGCGCCCGCCTCCAGAACCTTCGCACCAGGGAAGATATCGCCCATCGCGACGATCTGGGCGGAGTCTTTGGGGTAGATCACCTGGGCACCACGCGGCATGGAGAGCACGTAGTCGGAGAGTAGCGGCCGCAACGCCAGGTAGGCCGTGCCACCACTCGATGTCACCACGCTCCCGTCCGGAAGGCCGATGAGCGCGTCGTGCTCCAGCGCCCCGCGGTGAGTGTGGAACGAGCGCCCCGGCTCCAGCACGATCGTGTGCATCCGACCCTTGGGGTCGGTGAGCTGCACCCGGTCGCCGGGGCGGAAGGGCCCACGGTGGGCGGGCACGGAGTCGACGGTGGAAAGCGCGGCGGTCACGGCGCCTCTTCGCTTCGCTCCGACGCGCCGCTTCCGCGCGGTGCTGAGCCCAATGGTTCGCTCACAAGCTCGCTCACGTGGTCATCTTCCGGTTGGGTTCCAACAGTTGGGCGAGGTCGCTCACGTGGAGCACACCGACGACATCGTCGCCCGCGGTCACGAGGTACTGCGCGCCGGGGTGTGCCTGGACCGCCTTGATCACCTGCTCGCCGCTCGTGCCGACCGGGATGGTGTGGATACCGTCGATCCCCCGGGCCACGGCGTCGACCGCGACCCACGGGCGGCGCTCGGCGGGCACGGCCGCGGCCGCCGACCGGTCGACCAGCGCCACGAGCCGCCCGGCGGAGTCGGAGACCCCCAGCGAGGCGTCCGCGCGCCCGGCGTCCGTGCCGCGCCGCTGCGCCTCGGCCAGCGGCGTACCGGTGGGTACGGCGAAGACGGGCCGGGCCAGCCGCGCGACGTCGATCAGCGGGAAGCGGCGGCTGATCCGGGCGACCCGGATCGCCTGCCCGGCGCCCTGCCACATCGTGAACGCCACGAGCAGCATGAACACCAGCCCGAACGTGGAGAGCCAGCCGACCGCGGTCAGCAGCGCGACCAGGGCGGCGGTGCCGACCGCGACCGCCCGGCCGACCCAGCCGGCGACCTCGGTGCCGAGGTGGCGGTCACGGCTGAGCGCCCACACGGCCGCGCGCAGCGCCCGCCCGCCGTCGAGCGGCAGGCCGGGCAGCGAGTTGAAGATGGCGACCACGACGTTGCTCACCGCGAGCTGGAAGGCGAGCTGGTTGAGCAGCGTGCGGTCGGGCAGCGCGAGCGTCGCCGCGGTGGCCAGCACGCCGAGCACCAGCGACACGGCCGGCCCGGCCAGCGAGACGTACAGGTCGACCTTGGGGGTGGGCGCGTCCCGGTCCATCTCGGTGTAGCCGCCGAGAAGCTCCAGTGTGATGCCGCGCACGCCGATACCGTACCGGCGTGCCGTCAACGCGTGGCCGAGTTCGTGCAGGAGTACCGATCCGAGGAGGCAGACGACGAAACCGAACCCGATCGCGTAGCCCGCGGCCTGGGAGAGGTTGAGCTCGCGGCGGACGAACTCGCCGTAGATCACCGTCACCAGGACGGCGAGCAGGAGCATCGACGCATTGAGGTACAGCGGCACGCCGAGCACCCGCCCCACGGCGAGACCCGGTCGGCGGTCGGTCCGGTCTTGCCGCGCGCGATCCTCCACCCCTCGATGCTACGGGTTCGCGAGCGCGCGGCGAGACTCTCCTACCGGGCGGCGCTGCGCGGGGATGTCGTACCCGTGCCATAGCCTCTTGTGCATGACGGTCGCGGAGCTCGGTGAGACTCTCGGTGAGACTGCGGCACAGCAGCCCGCCTATCCCACGCTCTCCCCCTCGCGCGCGGCCGACTTCAAGACCTGTCCCCTGCTCTACCGCTTCCGCACGATCGATCGCCTCCCCGAGCAGCCCACTCGCGACCAGGCCCGCGGCACGCTGGTGCACGCGGTGCTGGAGCGCCTGTTCGACCTGCCCGCGGCCAGGCGCACCGCGGCGGCCGCGGCCGGCCTGGTCACTCCTGAGTGGGAGCGGCTGGTCGAGGAGGCGCCGCCGCTGGCCGAGCTGCTCCCCGAGGGCGAGCGGGAGCCCTTCCTGGCCTCGGCGGCCGAGCTGCTGGAGGGCTACTTCACGGTCGAGGATCCGCGCCGCCTCGAGCCCGCCGAGCGGGAGGCTCTGATCTCGACGGTGGTCGACGAGCGGCTGCTGATCCGGGGTTACGTCGACCGCCTCGACGTCTCCCCCGCCGGCGACCTACGCGTGGTCGACTACAAGACCGGTGGCGCGCCGCGCGAGGCGTTCGAGGCGCGGGCGCTGTTCCAGCTGAAGTTCTACGCGCTGGTGCTGTGGCGCACCCGGGGCGTCGTGCCGCGCGTGCTGCGCCTGCTCTACCTGCGCGACCGGGAGATCTGCGACTACGCGCCCGACCCGGAGGAGCTGGTCCGCTTCGAGCGCACGCTGCTGGCGCTCTGGCAGGCGATCGACCGGGCCACCGCCGAGCGCGACTTCCGGCCCAAGCCGAGCCGCCTCTGCGACTGGTGCAGCCACCAGGCGCTCTGCCCGGCCTACGGCGGCACGCCCCCGCCCTACCCGGAGCCCGGCGACGAGGCGGCGGCGAGCGCCCTCATCCCGCAGGAGGATGACCGGCTCACCGCGGGCGACGAAGGAGAAGCGCCCCGCAGCGGATAGTTTCGCTCGTATGAACGGGAGTCACGAGGCCACGGGCCGTGCGCACGACGGCGGAGCGTGGTCGGCGTGAGCGGGAGTCGCGAGGCTACGGCGCTCAACCACGACGGCGGACGAGCGCCGAGCGACGGAGCGTGGTAGGGATGAGCGGGAGTCGCGAGGCTACGGCGCTCAACCACGACGGCGGACGAGCGCCGAGCGACGGAGCGTGGTAGGGATGGCTCGCGTCGAGGCTGCGCCCGCCGGTGGCCCGGTGGTGGAGGGCTGGCGCGCGCGGCTGCGGCTCAGCCCGGCCGACACGCGGGCGCTCGGGGCCGACACGCTGCTGACCGTCTGCGTCATCGCGGCGGAGCTGCTGCTCACCGCGTTCGGCCCGCCCGACATGCGCGCGACCGGCTGGCCGGCGATGGTCGGCTTGAGCCTGCTCGGCGGGCTCGCGCTGGTGCTGCGTCGGGTCGCCACGTTCACGGCCGCGGTCGTCGCGCTCGGCTCGCTCTTCCTCTCGGTCGTGACCGTCCACCAGCCGCTGACGGCGGCGATCGCGATCTTCCTGGTCACGTACACGGTGGCGGCCCGCCTCCCGCTGCGCCGGGCCGCCACGACCGCGGTGGTGCTGTGGCTGCCCGTGCTCGTGCTCAACCTGGCCACCCCCTCCGACTACCGGCTCGACGGCATGTCCGCCGCCTACCTCATGTTCATCAACGGCCTGATGGCGCTGGTGACCTTCCTCATCGGACGTACGGTGCACTCCCGCCGCACCTCGACCCTGGCGCTGGAGGAGCGGGCGATCGCCGCCGAGGCCAACCAGCGGGCCCTGGCCGAGCAGGCGGTCGGCGACGAGCGCCGGCGCATCGCGCGCGAGCTGCACGACATGGTCGCCCACCACGTGAGCGTGATGGGGGTACTGGCGACCGGCGCGCGCCGCGTGCTCAATCGGGACGCGGAGGCGGCCGACGAGGCGCTCGCCACGATCGAGGACACCAGCCGCACCACGCTGCGCGAGATGCGCCGCCTGCTCGACGTGCTCCGCACCGACGCCGAACCGGCCGCCGAGATGTCCCCGCAGCCCGGCCTGGCGGGCATCGAGGCGCTGGTAGAGCAGGTACGCGAGGCGGGCCTCCCGGTCACACTGCGGGTCGACGGCACGCCCGGCCCGCTCGACTCCGGCGTCGCGCTCGCGATCTACCGGATCGTGCAGGAGGCGCTCACCAACACGCTCAAGCACGCCGGCAACGCCACCGCCCACGTGCGGCTCAGCTTCGGCGTGTACTGGCTGATCGTCGAGGTCTTCGACACCGGCCGCGGCCCCGCGCCCGGCTCGGACCAGTCGGTGGGGCACGGGCTCGTCGGCATGCGCGAGCGGGTCGCCCTGTACGGCGGCACGCTCCGCACCGGCCCCCGGCCCGGCGGCGGCTTCCGGGTATACGCGAAGATCCCCATGGAACAGGCGTGACCGCGGCAGAGGAGACCAGCGTGACTCAGGAACGGCCGGTGCGGATCCTGCTCGCCGACGACCAGCCGCTGCTGCGGACCGGGTTCCGGATGGTGCTCGGCGCCGAGGAGGACCTGGACATCGTCGGCGAGGCGGGCGACGGCGCCGAGGCGGTCGACCTCGCCCGCCGGCTGCTGCCCGACGTGGTGCTGATGGACATCCGGATGCCCCGCCTCGACGGGGTGGCGGCGACCCGCGCGATCGTCGACGCCCGCCTGCCGGTGCGCGTGCTCATCCTCACCACCTTCGACCTCGACGAGTACGTGGTGGGCGCGCTCCGGGCCGGCGCGAGCGGCTTCCTCGCCAAGGACGTACCGGCGGAGGACCTGGTGACCGCGATCCGCACGGTGGCGGCCGGCGAGGCGGTGGTGGCGCCGCGGATCCTCAAGCGGCTGCTCGACCGGTTCGCGGAGAGCCTGCCCGACCCCTCCGCCACCCCGCCGAAGGCGCTCGACTCGCTGACCGAGCGGGAGCGGGAGGTGCTCGTACAGGTGGCGAAAGGGCTCTCCAACGCGGAGATCGCCAGCGAGCTGTCGGTCAGCGAGACCACGATCAAGACGCACGTCGGGCATGTGCTCACCAAGCTCGGCCTCCGGGACCGCGTGCAGGCGGTCGTACTCGCCTACGAGACCGGCCTCGTCCGCCCCGGCGCGTAGCGCTCGTCTCCAGGGGGACCGCGCCCTACTCCTCCGGGGTGACATCGGGTACCCGGCGCATTGCGCACGACGTACCCGAAGACTCTCCGCAAGCACGACGGCTCGGGCCCTTTAGTGACCTAGCGTGAGATCCGTCATGAGCGAGCGGAGCGAGCGAGTCATTGGGCACAGTGCAACTGGAGCCTCGTGCCCGCCCGCGGCGCAGCGAGGACGGGCATGAGCGATCGGGGGATGGCCTCGGCAGAGGCCATGTGCGGAGGCGCGCTCAGGGGCAACCCTGAGCGTTCCTCGGGGGGCGCCCGCATCCAAAGGTGGGGAACGGGTTCCCCCCGGAGGCGGACGATTCTCCCCGGCCTCGCCGTGAACATGGATGCTGCCGGCCGGTCCAACGCGTCCGGCCGGACCAGATTCTCTTGAGGGGGACGAGTGACAACGACGGCAGCCCGCGACACGCACGTGGCCGCCCGCGCCACCGACGTGTGGAAGGTGTACGGCGCCGGCGAGGCCCAGGTGGTCGCGCTGCGAGGGGTGACCGCCGAGTTCGACCGGGGGCGTTTCACCGCGATCATGGGGCCGTCCGGCTCCGGCAAGTCCACGCTGATGCACTGCCTCGCCGGGCTCGACTCGGTGACCCGGGGCCAGGTGGCGATCGGCGAGACGGTGGTCACCGGGCTCGGTGACGCCGGCCTGACCAAGCTCCGCCGCGACAAGGTGGGCTTCATCTTCCAGCAGTTCAACCTGCTGCCCACGCTCTCCGCGAAGGAGAACATCCTGCTGCCGCTCTCCATCGCCGGGCGCAAGCCCGATCAGGAGTGGTTCGACACGGTGATCACCACGGTGGGGCTCGGCGACCGCCTCGGCCACCGCCCCAACCAGCTCTCCGGCGGCCAGCAGCAGCGCGTGGCGTGCGCCCGCGCGCTCGTCTCCCGCCCCGAGGTGATCTTCGCGGACGAGCCGACCGGCAACCTCGACTCCCGATCCGGCGCCGAGGTGCTCGCGTTCCTCCAGCGCTCCGTCCGGGAGTACGGGCAGACGATCGTCATGGTGACCCACGACCCGGTGGCCGCCTCGTACGCGGACCGCGTGGTCTTCCTCGCCGACGGCCAGATCGTCTCCGAGCTTTACGACCCGACCCCGGAGACGGTGCTCGACACGATGAAGCGACTCGACGTGCTGGCCGGCGAGGCAGCCCAGTGAAGACGTTTCCCGCCCGATCCGCCGCGCCCTCCGGCGCCGCGGGCCACGCCCTGACGGAGGTGACGACGCCATGATCCGCGCAACCATGAAGAGCCTCATGGCGCGCAAGCTCCGGCTGATCCTGTCCGGGCTGGCGGTCGTCCTGGGCGTGATGTTCGTGTCCGGGGCCTTCGTGCTCACCGACACGCTCGGCCGCTCGTTCGACTCGATCTTCTCCACGGCGTACGCGCACACCGACGTGGGCGTGGCCGCCAAGCCCAAGGTGTCGGTGAGCGAGTTCGAGGGCGAGCAGGCCGCCGCACCGTTCCCGGCCTCCACTGTGGACAAGGTGAAGGCGGTGCCGGGCGTGGCCCAGGCCACCGGCTTCGTCTCCACCGACGGCGCCCGCCTCATCGGCACCAACGGCAAGGTGGTCACCTCGTTCGGCCCGCCGCAGCTCGGCGAGAGCTGGAACGCGCAGGACGAGCTCATCGAGCTGCGCGAGGGGCGCGGTCCGGCCGCCGACAACGAGATCGCCATCAACGCCACGCTCGCCGACGCGGCCAAGGTGAAGGTGGGCGACACGGTCGGCGTCCTCACCCGCGAGCCGCGCCAGGACTTCACGATCGTCGGCGTCTTCGGCTACAGCGGTGGTCGCGACAGCCTTGGCGGCGTGCAGCAGGTGCAGTTCACGGAGCCGGTGGCGCAGAAGCTGATGCTCGGCGAGACCGGCATGTGGAACGGCATCACCGTCAAGGCCGCCAGCGGCGTCACGCACGAGCAACTGCGCGACGACATCGCCGCCACGCTCGGCGGCGACTACCAGGTGAAGACCGGCCAGCAGCTCGCCGACGACGCCGCCGGGGGCCTCAAGCAGGGGCTGAGCTTCTTCAACAACATCCTGCTCGGCTTCGCCGGCGTGGCGCTGTTCGTCGGCATCTTCCTGATCCTCAACACGTTCTCGATCATCGTGGCCCAGCGCACGCGCGAGCTGGCGCTGATGCGCGCGGTCGGCGCCAGCCGCCGGCAGATGATCGGCTCGGTGCTCATCGAGGCGGTCGTCATCGGCCTGGTCGCCTCCGTGCTCGGCCTGGGCGCCGGCGTCGGGGTGGGCGCGCTGCTCGCCTTCGTCTTCGGCCAGGTGGGCGGCCTCGAGATGGCGTCGGTCGGCGTGCCGGCCTCGGCGGTGATCAGCTCCTTCCTGGTCGGCCTGCTGGTGACGGTGGTCGCCGCGGTGCTCCCGGCGCTGCGGGCCTCCCGCATCCCGCCGGTCGCCGCGATGCAGGAGGTCGCCACGCCCGACCGTCCGCTCACGAAGATCACCGTCGCCGGCGCGATCGTCGGCGCCGTGGGCGGTGCGCTGCTCGCGCTCGGCCTCACCGGCAACGCCGGCGGCGACGCGACACTGTGGACGATCCTGGGCGGCGTACTGGTCACGTTCATCGGCGTGGCGCTGCTCACCCCGCTGGTGAGCCGGCCCGTGGTGAGCCTGCTCGGCCGGATCTTCTCCTGGTCGGTGCCGGGCAAGCTGGGCCGCCTCAACTCCGGCCGCAACCCGCGGCGGACAGCCATCACGGCGGCCGCGCTGATGGTCGGCATCGCGCTGGTCACCGGCGTCACGGTGCTGCTCGACTCGGCGAAGTCGAGCATCACCAAGCTCGCCGAGAACACGATCAACGCGGAGCTGGTCATCTCCGGCGTGCAGAGCGGGCCGCGCCCGCCGTCCTTCGACGCCGCGGTCATCGACCAGGCCAGAAGCATTCCGGGGGTACGGGCCGCGGCCGGCATGTACGCCGACCTGGGCGAGGTCAACGGCGAGCGGGAGTACCTCACCGCGGTCACCGACGTCGCCGCGCTGCGTGACGTCTACCGGGCCGAGGTCTCGGCCGGCGACATCGGCTCGCTCGCGCCCAACCAGTTGCTGGTCGACTCCAAGACCGCGGCCGACCTGGGTCTGTCGGTGGGCTCGACGCTCACGGTCCAGCTCTCCCGGGGCGACGCGCAGACCTACACGCTCTCCGGCATCTACAAGGAGTCCGACCTGTACGGCGGCTTCGTGCTGCCGCAGGAGGCGACCAGGGACTTCGCCAACCCGCAGCCGATGCAGGGCTTCATCCAGCTCGCCCCGGGCACGCCGGTCAGCCAGGTGGAGCCGCAGGTCGACCGCCTGCTCGCGGACAGCCCCGAGGTGTCGGTGGCCGACCGGAGCAAGTTCATCGAGCAGCAGACCAGCGGCTTCGACCAGATCCTGCTCATGATCCAGGTGTTGCTGGCGCTGGCGATCCTGATCGCCGTACTCGGCATCGTCAACACGCTGGCGCTGTCGGTGCTGGAGCGGACCCGCGAGCTGGGTCTGCTGCGCGCCATCGGCCTGCGCCGCGCGCAGACGATGCGCATGGTCACGGTCGAGGCCGTGGTGATCTCGATGTTCGGGGCGATCCTCGGCATCGTGGTCGGCACCGGTCTTGGCGCCGCGGTGGTCCGCGCCCTCCGGGACGACGGCATCACCGACCTCGTCCTTCCCTGGTCCCAGATGGGGCTGGCCGTGGTACTGGCAGCGATCGTAGGAGTGGTCGCCGCGATCCTGCCCGCGATCCGCGCCGCGCGCTTGAACGTGCTCGGTGCGATCGCCCACGAATAGCCCGACGGGGGACAGATGGGGGCGGCTCGGGCGGGCCGCCCCCATCGACGTTTCCTTGAGCTCTCGCCCGGCGGTGCTCGGCCGCCGCCTTGGGCTCGCCGCGCTCTGCCACCGTTTGGGCCGGCCGCGGCGCTCTACCGCGTGACCTCGGCGGGGGCGAGCAGCGTACCCAGGAGGGTCAGGTCGACGCCGGCCAGGCTCTCCAGCAGGTGCAGGCCCTCGCAGGGGTCGAGCGGCACCTCGCTCGGCACGCCCAGCACCGCCGCCCCGGCGGCCAGCGCGCTCGTCACGCCCGCCCGGGAGTCTTCGATCGCCACGCAGCGCTCGATCGGCACGCCCAGCAGGCGGGCGGCCGTGCGGTAGGGCTCCGGGTCGGGTTTGGGGGCGCGCACCTCGTCACCGGCGACGACCACGTCGAAGTTGTCGCGGCCCAGCGTCTTTAGCGCCACCTCGACCAGCGGGCGGGCGGTGGAGGTGACCAGCGCGGTGGGCAGCGGCGCCGCGCGGACCGCCTGGAGCAGCCCCAGCGCGCCCGGCCGCCACACCAGCCCGGTGCGGAACAGCTCGCTCATCCGGCGCGTGATCCAGTCGCGGCTGGCGTCAAGCTCGCGCCATTCCTGGCCGATGTCGGCGTGCAGGATCCGCATCGAGGTGGCGGCGTCGCTGCCGACCATCGCGATCCGGGCGGCGTCGGAAAGGCTTCCCCCGTACTCGATGGCAAGCTCGCGGAGGGCGACATCCCACAACCGCTCGCTGTCGACGAGCGTGCCGTCCATGTCGAACAAAACGGCGGCGAGACCCGGGTTGCTCTGCGTCACCGGTCGATCCTCCCCGATCCGGCGCGGCGGCTGGCACGGCGTACGCGCCGGTGTGGCCGACGCCTCAGAGGTCGCACGGCTCGAGCGAGCCCTCGTACCCCTCGAAGAACGCGTTGGTGCGCTGCTGGGCCGTGCCGTGCGCGTTGGGCGCGAACCACGGCTGCCCCGGGTCGTCCCCCACCGCCAGCAGCCCCCGCCGGAACTCGTCGAGGTCGCCGCGCGCCAGCGTGAGGCCGCCGGCCTTGACCGAGTCGCCGATGTACGCGCCGGCCATGCAGTCGGCCTGCAACTCCTGCTGGATCGTGTAGCGGTACTGGATGCCGAGGCGCACCTGGACGGCGTGCGCGTACTCGTGGCCCAGCAGGTAGAAGATGAACGCGTCGCCGATCTGGCGGAAGGCGCCGACCGCCCACTCGACGTCGTAGGCGATGAAGTCGCCCGCCGAGCAGTACGCCGCGTTGTTGCGGGTCAGCGGCTGGCCGCCGCACGCGACCTCGCCCTCCTGCCGGTACGGGACGATGCGGCGCACCGGCTCGAAGTCGCGCACGCGCTGCGCCCAGTACGCCTCGGCGACCTCGACCGCGCCCTCGGTGTCCTGCTCGAACTCCTCGACGGTCATCGTGCCGTCCTCCTGCTGTCCCGGCGAGGCGGGCGGCACTTCGGGCGGGGCGCCCTGGTCCTCCCCGGTGCCCACGAAGCACGCCGCCGCGAAGAGCGCCAGCACCAGACCGGAGAGCCGTACCCACCTCGTCGTCACGCCCCCGTTCTACCCGCCCGCGACGAGACCGAAGCGGATCCGCGCGGCGTGCCGCGTCTACGCTGGCGGCCGTGGACGAGGCTGAGGTGGCGTTGCGGCCGGTCACCGCCGACGACTTCTGGCTCTTCGAGCGGCAGGCGGTCGATCCCGAGGCGGCCGGCAGGTTCAACTGGTCCGGCTTCCGCGACGTCCGCGCGACCCGCCGGCGCTTCGACGACGACGGCCTCGTCGGCCCCGACGGCGGCGTGCTCATCGTCGTCCACGACGGCGCCGCCGTGGGCACGGTCTCCTGGAGTCGAACGGAGTACGGCATGCCAGCCTGGTGGTGCTGGACCATCGGCATCGCGCTCCTCCCCGACCACCGCGGCCGGGGCGTGGGCACGGCCGCGCAGCGGCTGCTGGTGGGCTACCTCTTCGACACGACCGCGGCGCAGCGGATCGAGGCGTACACCGACACGGAGAACCTGGCCGAGCAGCACGCGCTCGCGCGGATCGGCTTCGCCCGCGAGGGAGTGTTGCGCTCGACCCAGTTTCGCGCCGGACGCTGGCGAGACCTGGTGATGTACTCCCTCCTCCGCCCCGACCACGACGCGAGGTGAGAGCGCGCGTCGCTGGCACCACTGTGGACAGCCGGGCTGGCATGCTGGCAGCGGGGGCGACCAACCCCGCCCGGCTCCTGCCCTCCGACCTACCCCATCCCCTGGAGCGCGGTCCGAGCAGCGCGTAGCCCCGACATCCGCGGCGCGATCGACCGGGCCCTGGCCAGCCGGACGGCCTGGAGACGGCCTGATCGTGGAAATCCGACCGTCTCCGCTGCCGTACGGGCGCTGCCGCTACTTGGCGTTGAAGAGATTGCGGCAGGTCTCTGACCTGCGAGTGCGCCCCGAGAAGGGGCTGTGACCAGGGCGTATAGCTCACAGTCACTCACACAATCTCACGGCATTTCTCGGTGGCTTGTGCCCACGGAGTGCCCAAACACTGCCCCAAGTAGGCGGCCCCAGCGCGGCGACTCTACCCACCGGCTGGGGCCTTGATCAGGAAGTGAGTCCTGACCCAATGGCTATCATCCCTGATCCCACCGACGCCGAGCTACTGGCGGCGTACCCGCGTGGGGAACACCCCGTCATCGACCGCGCTGAGGCCGCGATCCTGGCGTGGGGCAACGTCGACCGCGTCATCGCGGCCGGCCTGCTCGACTCCTGGGCGCACCGCGCCGAGCTGACCGACCGGGAGCGCGCCGCGGTGCTGGCCCGGTTCCCGCGCACGATGGAGCACCTGACGTACATGCGCCAGGGCGCGACCGGCATCGACGTGCTGTGCACGTGCCGGAAGTGGTCCAGCGTGGTCGCCACCGTCGAGGAGGGCAACCGCGACGCCGCCGCGCACCGCGACAACCCCGGCGGTGACCGGTGAGCGCCCCGGCGTGGTGCCAGCGGGCACCCGAGCACGCCACGTGCGCCAAGGTGGGGCACCGCTCGCCCATCCTGCGGGCTGCGCCCCTCGCGGTGCAGCTCGTGGAGGCCCGGAGCGCCGGCGCCGACCGGCCGCGCATGGTGTTCCTGGACGTCACGGACGGCGCGGTGCACCTGTCGTTCCTCATCACGCTCGACGCGGCCGGCAAGGTGCGCGACGCGCTCACGCAGGTGACCGCGTGGGCGGGTGAGACGGCGTGAGGATCACTCGCCCACCGACGTACCCTCATCACCCCATCCGCGAGCGCCGGGCGCCGCGGCGGCGACCGAGGAGGCTGGCTGTGCGGAACCTGCCCTGCCCGGCGTGGTGCACCGTCGACCACGACGACCACCTTGACGCTGAGGCGATGGTCCAATCGCGCAGCCACTACGGGGACATCCTGCGTATCCCGGCGGTGCCCGGCGAACACGGGCACTCGGAGGTGACCGTGGATCTCTGCGCGGTCGATGACTTCGAGACCGGGCGCCGCAGCTCCACCGACATCAGCGTGTCGGGGCTCGACCCTGCACCCCCGGCCATCGTCCGCCAGGTGATGGCCGCACTGGAACTCGCGCTGAGGCTGGCCGAGGCGGACTGACCCAGCACGACGAAGCGGCCCGGCTCTCCGCATGGAGGACCGGGCCGCTTCGTCGTGCTGGGTCAGCTGCTCACCACCGCGACGTCGCCGTTGGACCGCACCCTTAGCTTGATCTTGCCGGTGCGGATCAGGAACAGGATGAGGTCCACGATCTTCTGCTCGGCGCTGGACCCGCCTCCGCCCTGGACGGTGACGTGGGTGTCGCCTCCGCCTGCGCCCATCCGCTTTACCCCGCGCGGGAGTGGTACCACGGCTTCGTCCTGGCCGCCCTCGCCGAGCAAGGCGAGGGTGCCGCCCGGGCGGGCGCCGACGATGCCGCCGTCGGCGAGCATGGGGATGTCGGGGATCAGGTCGGGGATGCTGAACCGCTTGCCGCCGATGAGCGGCACGAACGACGGGATGGCGATCTCCCAGCCCAAGTCGAGCCGGTTCCATAGCCGGATCACGGTGTTGATGCCGCCCTTGATCGCGGCGACGAAACCGTCGAACACGCCCTTGGCCGCGCTCGTGATCTTCGTCTTGAGGCCCTTCACGAAGCCCACGAAATCACCGATCTTGTCAGTGATCCACTTCCAGGCGCCGGTCCAGAAGCCGGAGAACAGCGACCACCACGCCTTCGCCACAGAGACGATCAGGCCGATGACCCACTTCCAGTAGCCGACGATGAAGTCGACTGCGGCCCAGAAGGCGGCCTTGATCGCGCCCCAGATGACGCCCCACAGCTTGCCGAACCAGTCGGTTTTCTTCGCGATCAGCACGATGATAGCGATCAATGCGATGATAGCGAGGACGATGAGCGTGATCGGCCCAAGGCTGATCGCCGTCACGATGCCCCAGGCGGCCTGCACTGCCGTCCAGATCTTCATCGCAACGATGATCGCGTATACGACGGCGGCGAACGTGGCCAGCGTCGCCACGAGCGGCACAACCCAGGAAGCGTTGTCCTGCAAGAACTTCGCCGTCTTCTCCAGCCACGGGGCGGCCTTCTCCAGCGCCCCCACGAGCGCCATCTCCGCGCTGTTCTTGAACGCCAACAGGCTCGACTTGGCGTTGCCGGACAGTTGATCGACCAGCCCCGCCGATGCGCCCTCGGTCTTGCCCAGCCCCGCCGACGCAGCGTCGAGAGTCTTGAGGAAGTCGGGGATCTCGCTCTTGGACAGATCCTCCAACGGCGCCCCGAACAGCTTGAGGGCCAACTGCGCCTGGTCGGCCGGGTCCTTGACCTTGAGCAGTCCGGTAACGGTCTTCTCGAACGCCGCCCGCGCGGTGTCGCCGCCGGCGAGCAGGTCGGTGGACATGGTCCGGGCGTTGAACCCGAGCGTCTTGAACGCCTCGGCTGCCGGGCCGTCCAGCTCGGTCGCCAAGATCCCGAACTCTTTGACGGCGTCCGCGGCCTTGTCGATGCCCCACGAGCCCTTGCCGGCCGCCGCGGTCAGCAGGCCGAACGCCTCGTTGCCGGAGAAGCCGACCATCTTGAAGAACTGGCCGTACTCGTTGGCCACCTCCAACACATCGGGCACCAGCTTCTTGGGCACCTTGCGACTCGCGACGGTCAGCAGGTCGAACGCCTCGGTACCGTCCTTGGCCAAGCCGTTGTGGATCAGGCTCCCGGCGTACTGGGCGGCGTCGGCCACGTCCAGCTCGAACGCCTGCGCGAACGCGAGCGCCTTGGTGGACATGTCCTCCAGCGCCGCACCGGACGCCGACCGCATGCCCTCGATCGAGGAGACCACCGAGCCGACCGCGTTGTTCACCTCATCGACGCTGGCGGCCCAGCCACCGGCATACAGGTCGCCGGCCACCTTGCCGAGCCGGTCGGCCTCCTCGGCGGTCGCGCCGAGCTGCGCGGCGAGCTTGTCGTTGGCCGCGCCGAGCTCCATCGTCTTCATCACCCCGGCGGCCGCCGCGGCGCCAGCGGCGGCACCGGCCACCGCCGCGGTCTGCTTCATGTGGCCCCAGGTCTTCTCCAGCTTGCCGGCGATGCCCCGGGCGCCCTTGTCCACGCCGCCCGAGTCGATCCCGACCCTGATCAACAGGTCAGCGAGCGTACTCACGGTTCGTCCACCTCCTAACGGTTCATGTCGTTATGTCTAGACATTATGTGTAGGTATGTCACGGTCTGTAACTGGCGCGGGAGGTTTGAGTTTTGCACAGGCTGGCAGACGCTAACCCCCGCCGCCGTTCCGTCCCCCGGCCCGGGGGGCACCCCCCACCCCCGTCACGCTGTGTGAACATCGATGTGTGTCGGTGCGGGCGGCGCGCTGGTGGATCTTCGCGGGAGAAGGGACCACGCTCCCCACCATCGCTGTCCAGTGTCCTGAGTGGACTGACGTTGACGCGCCAGCCCGCACCGGGTTTGTCCTCCGACCCGCACGTCGTGCCCGTGGTGGGCGCCTTGCGGTTGCCTGCCCTCGTGGCCAGCCGAGGGTGCGCGATCTGGCCTACCGCGCGCGGCCCGTGCGGGCCGGAGAAGCCTCTGTGCAGTTGTGGGTACCCCGGGGGTGGGGCGTGGCGGTGCGGGGGCTCAGTCGGGCGCTGGGGCCGCCGTGAGCGTGTTTCCGCCGGAGAGCTTCCACCACGCGCTCGCGCTGAGGTCGGGCATGGCGCTGTGCGGTGCGGCCGAGGCCAGCGACTCCCGGGAAAGCACCACGTCTTTGCCCGCCCGCAACAGGTCGTACTGGGGGTTGCGGCGTCCGGTGGTCTCCATCTGCGTCTCGGCGACCAGGTACCACATGCCGATCAGCACCTCGCGAATGGTGGGCGTGTAGCTACCCATCAGGAGGCCCGGAGGTGCGCGACCGCCGCATCGAGCCCGGCGGCCTCGGTGATCGGCCCGAACTTCGCCGCGGCGTCCACGAGCGTCGCCGGCACGTCGATCATCGCCTGACGGCGCGCGGCGAAGTTGCTGCCGTGCACCTCCTTGAGCACCTCGCGGGCTGCGGTGGCGAACGGCTGGTACTCCCGGTCAAGATCAGCGATCTTGCGGAAGGCGCGGACCTGATCCTGCGTGCCGCGCTCGGCGATGGCCGCGCCGTCCTTCGGGTCCAGACCGGTCTTGGTGATCTGGGCTATGAACGGCTTGGCACCAGCCACGAGAACGCCGATCGCCTGTCCGAGCGACCCCTTGACGAACGCCTGGCCCTCGCTGCGCGCCCACTGGTACAGCCGGCCACGTGCCACGCTGGTCATCGCGCTGTTGGTGTGCATGGCCTTCTGGTACGCGTGGCGGTCCGCCCGGTGCTGCTCGGCCGCCGGACCGTCCACGGCCGGGTCACCAGTCGCCTGCGGTCGCTGCGGACCAGCCTTGAACCGGTTGCCGGTGACCACCGAAGCGCGCCGGGCCGCGCGCAGCTCGAACAGCCGATCCAGCATGGCGGACACGTCGGCCGGCAGGATGCCCCGGATCGCGTCCAGCGCCTCGGGCAGCTTGGGGGTTGTCTGGGCCATGGTCAGCGCCACCTTTCGATGTTGTCGGCCGCCTTGCCGGCCTCGTTGACAGCGGGAGCGTCGGACAGGATCTCGTCGGCCAGCGCGCCGAGGTTGTCGGGCACGGTCTCCTCGCCCTCCGGCGGGTCGGGCAGGATCGGCCGCTGCTGGCCAAACAAGCTCTGGTCTTCAGTGGTCACTTTCGATTCCCTTTCTTGGCCTTGCGGCTGAGGATGATCATTTGGTCGGCCAGGTGGGCGAGCGCGTCGCCGCCGCTCCGGCTGACCCGGGGGTGGTTGCTGGCGGACAGCAGCGCATCGGCGAGCAGACCCGCGTCATCCGCGGTGAGCGCGTCGAGGTCGAGCATCAGGAGATCCCGGCTCATGCGGCCGCCCCGCACACACAGGCTCCGCCGGCCAGGCCAGAGCAGCCGGACCGGTGCGGCATCGGGGGGGCATCCTTCATGTGTTTCACCGCTCTTTCTGGGTCAGCCTGCGCAACTGCGCGCCCTATGGGCTGGCGCAACTGCGCGGAGTGGCTCGTCTCGTTCTGCGCGGTTTCTGCGCGCGCAGGTGTGACCTGCGAAAACGCGCCACCTGCGCGGGCGTCGCGCAGAAATTCGTCCTGCGCGCGCGCAGGTCCGTTGTTGATCTCCTGCGCAGCTTCCACGCTCACGGGCGTCGATGTCAGCCCGCCCCGGATCTTCCGGCGGCGTACCGCCTCGGTCCACTGCTTCTCCGTCGCCGTGGGGAACTGCGCGTGCAGCGCCGCGTATGCCGCGTCCCGGCCCGAGCCCTTGCCACTCACCGGCGCGCCGGCCGCGTCGAGCGCCCGCACGATCGCGTCCACCCGGTCGCCCGGGTCGCCCACCAGTGCCCCACCGGCCACCGAGCCGACCCGGTCGTGTCGCGTCAGGGGTGCGCCCACCGGCGTGCGGATGAAGACGGCCTCGTGCTCGTGGGTACCGCTGCGCTGGTGTGTGCAGACCAACTGGAGCCGGGCCGCCCCGGTGCCGCCGTTGCGGATCTCGTCCGCGGTCAGCTCCCACACGACGTCCACGTCGCCGGTCTTCGCCGAGCTGCCGCGCTGGCCCTTGGTCGGGTCCTTGCCGAAGTGGTCGAGCCGGAGCACGGCGACGCCCGCCCGCTTGAGCGGAAGCAGCGCCTGCCGGTACATGGCCAACCACGGCTCGCTGTCGTTCTCTTTGCCGGCCAGGAACCGGCTCGCGGTGTCGAACACCACCAGGTGCGGCAGGCTGGGCAGCTCGGCGACGAACCGCAACAGCTCGGCGGCGTCGGCCGGCACATCCAGCGCCAGCGACGGGAAGCTCAGGTAGGTCAGCCCGGACAGGTCGGCGTCGGCCCGCCCGAGCGCGTGCACCCGCGTGTGGAGGTCACGCAGGCTGTTCTCAGCGTCGAGGTACAGCACGTGCCGCCCACCCTCGACCACGGCGCTGAGCACGCGGTCGAGGGTGAACAGCGACTTGCCCGCCTTGCCCTCCGAGGCCAGCGCGACCAACTCGCCCTCGCGCACCAGGTCCGCGAGCACGTACGGCGGCGTGGGCGGGGGTGGGCCCGAGAAGACGCCCGGCGGCAACGCGCTGCCCCAGAGTCTCGAGCCCCGCGCTTCCGGGGTGGGCGCCGGCGGGGCGCCGGGCGGTACGTACGCGCTCAGCCCGAACAGCCGCATGAACGCCTCGGCGTCGTCGCCCCCGCAGCACCGGCGGTTCTCCGGCGCCGTGGGCACGGCCAGCACGGTACGCACGGCACCCTCCAGCGCCCGTTCGTACTCGTCTTCACCCTCCGGCTTGGCGTCCATGAAGCTCTCGCGCAGCGCCTCCAGCGCGCTCGGTACGCCCCGGTGCCCCTGGTCGCCGAGCCGGGTCAGCCGCTGCTGTGCCGTGATCATCGCCTCGTGCCGGCCGCCGTCGACCGGCTCGACGTACGTGCTGACCCGGGCCACCGCCTGACACGGCGCCCCGTCCGGCAGCGCGTCGAGCCACGCGCGCACCTGCGCCGAGCTGTGCCCGGACTTGGCGCCGGGCGGACGCAGGCACGCCGCGAGCTCGGCCGGCAGCTCGGGCAGAGGCCCGGTCCGCAGCCAGCGGTACTGCCCGCCCTCGGCCGCCTTGCTGTGCGGAGTGGGCGCC
Organism: Phytohabitans kaempferiae; assembly: GCF_042433955.1. NCBI lineage: Bacteria > Bacillati > Actinomycetota > Actinomycetes > Micromonosporales > Micromonosporaceae > Phytohabitans > Phytohabitans kaempferiae. Next base: position 78,642 of record NZ_JBHLUH010000010.1, read on the forward strand.
ACCACCACGATGCCGTTGAGGCCCCGCACGTCGCCCCAGCCCGGCCCGAGGTCGCCCGTGCTGTTGCCCACCGAGCCGACCGCTGCGGCGAACACGTAGTGCCCGCGCAGGGGGTCACCGACGCGCGTGGACTGCATCGGCGGGGAGGTGTCCAGGGCGGCCCGGGTGAGCGCGTACGGCATCCGCGCCACACTGTCCACATCGAACACCACGGCGCCGGATCGCCCTACGTGCAAGGCGAGCGCGTCACCGGGCCGCGTCGTGTACCACGAGTGGATCAAGCCCGGGTCGCGCGTCGACTTCGCCGGCCAGTCGTGGCCGACCCGGCTACCGGGGTGCTTGGTGGCCGGGTCCACCGGCAGCACGTACCAGCCGGCCGCCGCGTACGCCAGGGCGGCGCCGAGCGTGTCGGCGGGCAGCTCGGCCGGGATGAACAGGTCAGCCAACGATCTTCCCCTGCAACCAGTCAGCGGCGGTCCGTTCCAGCACACGCCGGATGGCCGCGATGTCGTCGCGGCCGAAGTAGCGCAGCGTCAGGCCGTGCACGTCAGTCGCCCGGAGCATGTCCGCCAGCGACGCGCCGGAGCACATGAAGCAACTGCCGTCGCCGGTGTAGCGGCATGGGCCGGTGTCGAGCATCGCCCGCAGGAGCCCCATCTGCCGCGAGGTGAGATCCCCACAGACCCAGTTGCGCACCCACCAGTGGTCATCTGGCCACTGGGTGTCGGGTGTACCATCCCGCTTGACGTCCTCGCCGGCCGTCTCCAGGAGCGCCCCGCTGGTCACGGGGCGTTCTTCTGTTGTGATCATCGTCTATGCCACCGCCGTAGTCGCGGTGGTCTGGGCGTCTTCCCACCGTTCGATGTCGCGCCAGCGATAGCGGACGTCCCGCCCGACGCGGATGAAGCTCGGGCCGATCCCCAGGTACCGCCACTGCTCCAGTGTTCTGACAGGCTTCTGCAGGTGCTCGGCGACCTCGGCGGGGGTCGCGAGTGGGCGCGTATCGCGCATCCTGTGCTCCTCACGCTCAGGTTGTGTGCTGCGAGCACCGTAGCGTGAGCTATTGCGTTGTGTCCAGCAGGTAGCTATTGTGCTCGCGTGACACAACCTGAGTCATTGCACCGCCGGATCGCCGCCCGAGTGCGTGAGCTACGGGCGGCTCGTGGCTGGTCTGCCGCGCGCCTCGCTGAGGAGATGGCCGCGGCCGGCACCCGCTGGGATCGCTCGATCGTGGCCAACTTCGAGAACGGGCGCCGGGCGTACGTGACCGCTGAGGAACTGGTGGCACTGGCGGGCGTGCTGGGCACCTCGCCGCATCTGCTGCTCCTGGCCTCGGACGCGGATCCAGAGACGACGGCCGCCGTAATCGTTGATCAACTGTTGTCCGGCCCGTTCCACTTCGAGGTCAACCGCGACACCACGGGCGCGCTGAGCTGGGCCAAGAGCGGCGCGCAGCCAGCCCCGAAGCTCCCGGTGACGGATCCGGCGTTCGACGACGCGGTACGGGCGGCCGGCGATGGCGAGCGTTAACAAGGATCCGACGCGGAAGCGCACACCGTGGGTTGTCCGGTGGCGTGACGAGTCGAACACGCTGCGGAAGAAGGGCTTCGCCCGCAAGGTCGATGCCGACCGCTACCGGGCCGAGATCGAGCACTCGCTGAACATCGGTTCGTACGTCGACCCGGTCGCCGGCAAGGAGACCTTCCGCTCGTATGGTGAGAAGTGGCGCCTCGCCCAGCCGCACCGGCCGAATACGGTGATGCGCACGAAGTCGCAGTTGCACCGGCACGCGTACCCGGCGCTCGGTGACAAGCCGATGGCCGGCATCCGACAGAGCACGCTCCAGGCGTTCGTGACCGGCGTCGACCTCGCACCCTCCTCGGTACGGCCGCTCTGGGCCACCGTGCGCGCCATCTTCGGCGCGGCGCACCGCGACCGCATCATCGGCCAGGACCCGACGCTCGGCGTCAAGCTGCCGGAGCTGCCGCACAAGGAAGTAGTGCCGCTGCTGCTGGAGCAGGTTGACGCGCTCGTCACCGCGGTGGACCCGCGCTACCGGGCGCTGGTCGAGGTGGACGCCGGTACCGGCCTACGGCAGGGCGAGGCGTTCGGCCTGGAGGTGTCGCACGTCGACTTCTTGCGCAGGTCGGCGAAGGTGTGCCAGCAGGTCCAGCCTGCGGCCGGGGGCGGCGTCGTCGTGTGTGCGCCCAAGAATCAGTACAGCTATCGGACCATGCCGCTCGGGCAGGCCGTGATCGACCGACTCGCCGCGCACTTGAAGGAGTTCCCGGCGCGTGAGGTCGAGGTGCTCGATACAACCGCCGACCCGGCCGGCAAGCGAGCGGTGCGGCGGACGGCGCGCTTCATCTTCGCCGACGCGTCCGGGAACCCCTTGCACCGCAACGACTTCAACGAGACGATCTGGGGCCCGGCGCGTCGGGCCGCTGCTGCGGCGTTCCGGGCGTTGGCGAAGGCTGAGCGCGACGCCGACAAGGCGGCTGGGCTGCGGCAGCGCGCGGCCCAGCTCGGCGAGGTCGGCATGCACGACCTGCGGCACCTGTTCGCCTCGATGCTCATCGCGGGCGGGCTGAGCCCGAAGGCGGTGGCGAGGCTACTCGGTCACAAGGACGCGTCGGTGACGCTGCGGGTCTACTCGCACCTGTGGCCGGACGACGAGGACCGTGCCCGCCAGGCGGTGGACGCGGCATTTGGGCGCGATGTGCCCACCGTGCGCCCAAGCCTGGAGGCGGTGCGATGAATCCGCAGGTCAGAGCGGGTGCGCGTGCCCCTCCTGTTATTTGGCGTTGAAGTAGTTGGCGTCGGGGTGGTGGACGACGATCGCGTCGGTGGCTTGCTCGGGGACGAGCTGGAACTCCTCCGAGAGCTGGACCCCGATGCGGTCGGCGCCGAGCAGGTCGACCATCTTGGCGCGGTCTTCCAGGTCGGGGCAGGCGGGGTAGCCGAAGGCGTAGCGGCAGCCGCGGTAGTCGTTGCGCAACAGGCCGGCCAGGTCCCGCGGGTCGCTGTCGGCCACCGTGCCGCCGCCGGGGAGGGTGAACTCGCCGCGGACGCGCTTGTGCCAGTACTCGGCGAGGGCCTCGGTGAGCTGCACCGAGAGGCCGTGCACCTCCAGGTAGTCGCGGTATTCGTTGCGGGCGAACAGCTTCGCCGTGTACTCGCTGATCGGCTGGCCGACCGTGACCAGCTGGAGCGCGACCACGTCGAGCCCGTCGGCCCGGGGGCGGAAGAAGTCGGCGAGGCAGAGGCGGCGCTCCTGGCGCTGCCTCGGGAAGGTGAAGCGGGCCCGCTCGGCGTGCCCGTTCTCGTCGAGGACGACCAGGTCGTTGCCCTCCGAGTAGGCCGGGAAGTAGCCGTACACCACGGCGGCCTCAAGCACCTTGTCGGCGGTGAGGCGGTCGAGCCAGTAGCGCAGGCGGGGGCGGCCCTCGGTCTCGACCAGCTCCTCGTACGTGGGGCCGGAGCCGCCGCGGGAGCCGCGCAGGCCCCACTGCCCCAGGAACGTGGCCCGCTCGTCGAGCAGCGCCGCGTAGTCGGCCAGAGGGATGCCGCGGATGACGCGCGTGCCGAAGAAGGGCGGTGCGGGCACGTCGACGTCGGTGGCCACATCGGAGCGGACCGAGTCGTCGCTCAGCTCGGGCAGCGACTCGGCGACCTTGGTGCGCTGGCGTTCGCGGCGCTCGCGGCGGGCGGCCAGCGCGGCCTCGCGGGAGGGGTCGACGATCGGCGCCTCGCCCCGCTTGGCGGCCATCACCCGCTCCATGAGCGTCAGCCCCTCGAACGCGTCGCGGGCGTAGTGCACCTCGCCGGCGAACATCGAGCGGAGGTCGTCCTCGACGTACGCCCTCGTGAGCGCCGCGCCGCCGAGGAGGACGGGCCAGCGCTCGGCGACCCCGCGCGCGGCCATCTCCTGGAGGTTTTCCTTCATGATGACCGTGCTCTTGACCAGCAGGCCGGACATGCCGATGGCGTCGGCGCGGTGCTCCTCGGCGGCGTCGAGGATCGCGTTGATCGGCTGCTTGATACCGATGTTGACGACCTCGTACCCGTTGTTGGAGAGGATGATGTCGACGAGGTTCTTGCCGATGTCGTGCACGTCGCCGCGTACGGTGGCGAGCACGATGCGGCCCTTGCCCCCGTCGTCCGCCTTGTCCATGTGCGGCTCGAGGTAGGCGACCGCGGTCTTCATCACCTCGGCCGACTGGAGCACGAACGGCAACTGCATCTGGCCCGACCCGAACAGCTCGCCGACCACCTTCATGCCGTCGAGCAGGATGTCGTTGATGATCGCCAGCGCCGACATCGAGCGCAGTTGCTCGTCGAGGTCGGCCTCGAGCCCGTTGCGCTCGCCGTCGATGATCCGCCGCTTGAGGCGCTCGCCGATCGGGAGGGCGGCCAGCTCCTGCGCCCGGTTGGCGCGGGCGGAGGCCACGTCGACGCCCTCGAACAGCTCGATGAAGCGCTGGAGCGGGTCGTAACCCTCGCGCCGCCGGTCGTAGACCAGGTCGAGCGCGACGGTGCGCTGCTCCTCCGGGATCTTCGACATCGGCAGGATCTTGCTGGCGTGCACGATCGCGCTGGTGAGGCCCGCCTCGACGCACTCGTGCAGGAAGACCGAGTTGAGCACCTGACGGGCGGCGGCGTTGAGGCCGAAGGAGACGTTGGAGATCCCCAAGGTGAAGTTGACGCCCGGGTATCGCTCGGAGATCTGCCGGATCGCCTCGATTGTCTCGATGCCGTCGCGGCGGGTCTCCTCCTGACCCGTGGAGATCGGGAACGTGAGGCAGTCGACCAGGATGTCCGAGACCGGCAACCCCCACCGGCCGGTGAGGTCGTCGATGAGGCGGGAGGCGACCCGCACCTTCCACTCGGCGGTGCGCGCCTGCCCCTCCTCGTCGATGCAGAGGGCGACCACGCCGGCGCCGTGCTCCTGGACGATCGGCATCACCCGGGCGTACCGCGACTCGGGGCCGTCGCCGTCTTCGAAGTTGACGGAGTTGACCACGCAGCGGCCGCCGAGCATCTCCAGGCCCGCCTCGATCACGGCCGGCTCGGTGGAGTCGAGCATGATCGGGAGCGTCGAGGCGGTGGCGAAGCGGCCGGCCAGCTCGCGCATGTCCTGGGCGCCGTCGCGCCCCACGTAGTCGACGCAGAGGTCGAGCAGGTGCGAGCCGTCGCGGGCCTGACTCCGGGCGATCTCCACGCACGACTGGTAGTCGCCGGCCAGCATCGCCTCGCGGAACGCCTTCGACCCGTTGGCATTGGTGCGCTCCCCCACCATCAGCACGCTCGCGTCCTGCGCGAAAGGCACGTGGTGGTAGATCGAGGAGACGCCGGCCTCGATGGTCGGCCGCCGCGGCGCGGTGTGGGCTCCGGCGAGCCGCTCGGAGACCACGCGTACATGCTCGGGCGTCGTGCCGCAGCAGCCGCCGATCAGGGAGACGCCGTATTCGTTGACGAAGCGGTCAAGCGCCTCGGCCAACTCCTCGGGGGTGAGCGGGTAGTGGGCACCGTCGGCGGTCAGCTCGGGCAGGCCGGCGTTGGGCATCACCGAGAGCGGCACGCGCGCGTGCTGGGAGAGGTAGCGCAGGTGCTCGGTCATCTCGGCCGGGCCGGTGGCGCAGTTGAGGCCGATCAGGTCGATGCCGAGCGGCTCGAGCGCGGTGAGCGCCGCGCCGATCTCGCTGCCCAGCAGCATCGTGCCGGTGGTCTCCACCGTCACGTGGCAGATCAGCGGGACGGCCCGCCCGGCCTCGGCGGCCGCGCGGCGTACCCCGATGATCGCGGCCTTGGTCTGGAGGAGGTCCTGGCAGGTCTCGACGATGAGCGCGTCGGCACCGCCGGCGATGAGCCCGGCGGCGTTTTCCTGGTAGGCGTCGCGCAGCGAGGCGTAGGGCACGTGGCCGAGCGTCGGCAGCTTGGTGCCGGGGCCGATCGAGCCGAGCACGAAGCGCGGCCGCTCGGGCGTCGCGAACCGGTCGGCCGCCTCCCGCGCGATGCGCGCGCCCGCCTCCGAAAGCTCGAAGATCCGGTGGGGAATGTCGTACTCACCCAGGGCCGCGAGGTTGGCACCGAACGTGTTTGTCTCGACGCAGTCGGACCCGGCCGCGAAGTATGCCTCGTGCACGCTCCGCACCACGTCGGGGCGGGTCACGTTGAGCACCTCGTTACAGCCCTCGAGGCCCTGGAAGTCGTCGTCCACATCCAGGTCAGCGGCCTGTAGCATGGTGCCCATCGCCCCGTCGGCGATGAGGATGCGATCGGCTAGCGCGTCAAGCAGCGAGTTCGGCACGGTCCAAGGTTAGTGCCCTCGGCCGCGTCGCGCGTGCGGTGGTCGGGGCGCCTCTCGACCCGCCCGGCCCGGCCCGCTGTCGGGTCAGGTCAGGCCCAGGCACGTAGGCTGAGAGATGTGACCGAGTTTGACGGCCTGCCGACGCTGCGCTCCCCCGTGGCCATCGCCGCTTTCGAGGGGTGGAACGACGCCGCCGACGCGTCCACCGCGGCGGTCGAGCACCTCGAACAGGTGTGGGAAGCCAAGCAGATCGCGGCGCTCGATCCGGAGGACTTCTACGACTTCCAGGTGAGCCGCCCCACGATCACGATGGCGGAGGGCGAGACGCGGCGGATCGAGTGGCCGACCACCCGCTTCATGGTGGCCACCCCGCCCGGCACCGAGCGCAACGTCGTGCTGATCCGGGGCATCGAGCCGAGCATGCGGTGGCGCACCTTCTGCGAGCAGGTGCTGGAGCTGTGCCACAGCCTGGAGATCAACCGGGTCGTGCTGCTGGGCGCGCTGCTGGCCGACGTGCCGTACACCCGCCCCCTGCCGATCAGCGGCAGCGCCTCCGACAAGGACGCGGCCGAGCGCTACCGCCTCACCCCCACCCGCTACGACGGTCCCACCGGCATCGTGGGGGTCCTCCAGGACGCGTGTACGCGCGCCGAGGTCGACGCGCTCTCCTTCTGGGTCCACGTGCCGCACTACGCCAACAACCCGCCCTGCCCCAAGGCGACCCAGGCGCTGCTGCACCGCGTCGAGGACGTGCTCGACCTGCCGGTGCCGATGGCCGACCTGGCCGAGGAGGCCGCCGAGTGGGAGCAGCGCGTGCGGGCGGCGGCCGAGCAGGACGCCGAGCTGGGCGAGTACGTGCGCGAGCTCGAGGAGCGGGTCGGCGACGCCGGCATCCAGCCGCTGACCGGTGACGAGATCGCCCAGGAGTTCGAGAAGTACCTGCGGCGGCGGGGCGGGTCGGCGGGTCCGACCGCGGGTTCCTGGTAGCCGCTTTCCAGTCCGTGTGGTGTGTCGTGTGTGGCGCGTCACACTCCTCTGGGGCATCCTAGGAACCTATGAGCATCAACCCCGGCGCCGCCGAGTTCCCCCACCGCCAGATCGCCGCCCAACTGCGGGAACGCATCCGGCGGGGCGACTGGGCCCCCGGCGAGCGGCTGCCGAGCATCCCGGCGATCGCGGAGATGTTCGGGGTGGCGAAGCAGACCGTCCAGCGCACGGTCGACCAGCTCAGGGTCGAAGGGCTGCTGATCACCAAGCCGGGCTCCGGCACGTACGTCCGGGGTACCCGCCGCCGCCTCAACCGCCTCTCCCGCGGCCGGTACGGCGCCCACCGCGGCTACCACGCCGACCTCGCCGCCCGCTACCGCCAGCACCTCCACGAGGTGGGACGCGCGCCCGCGCCGCCCGAGGTGGCCGACGCGTTCGGCGTCCGGGACGGCACCGAGCTGGTGGTGCGCCGGCACGTCGTGCGCACCGAGGACGTACCGGTCGAGGTGGGCGCCTCGTGGTTTCGCGTGGACGACGCGGCCGGCACCGGCCTGGAGCGGCGCGAGGCGTTCGGGCGGCCGCTGTACCAGGAGGTCGAGGAGGTCACCGGGCGGCGGTACGCGTCGGCGACCGACACGATCAGCGCCCGCCAGCCCAGCCGCGAGGAGGCGGAGATCCTCCAGATCCGGCCGGACACGCCGGTGCTGCACCTGCTGCACGTGGCCTACGACGAGAAGCACAAGCCGATCGAGGTGGCCCAGGCGACGTGGCCCGGGCCGATGACGACGCTGACCGAGGAGTACAAGATCCCCGCGCCGGTGCCGGACCCCGACCCGGATCCCGGCCTGGCCCTCGGCTAGGCCCGGACGTCGCGGGCACAGCTAGAGACCAAGAGGGTCGATCCGTGCGTGGCGAAGGGTGACCCTATGGAGCCTGTTGCAAAATCGTCAGATTCGCGCGAACTGAGGGTCCCTTGAACCAGATCGTCTAGAGCCTCACGCCGAGGAGGGCGTCGACCGACGCGGCCATCAGCGCCGGGGCCTCGGTGTCGTCGCCGGCGCCGCCCAGCGCGCGGTCGGACCACTCGTCGACGAGCGCGAGCGCGCCGGGAGTGTCGAGGTCGTCGGCGACCCTGGCGCGTAGCCCGGCGAGGAGGTCGGCCCCCGACGGCCCGGTGCCGGCCGTGGCGGCCGCGCGCCACCGGGCCAGCCGCTGCTCCGCGGTCTTGAGCAGCTCGTCGGTCCACTGGCGGTCGGCCCGGTAGTGGTCGGCCAGGAGCGCGAGGCGCAGCGCCATCTGGTCGACCCGGTCGGCCCGCAACCGGGACACGAAGACCAGGTTGCCCTGGGACTTGGACATCTTGTCGCCGTCGAGGCCGATCATGCCCGCGTGTACGTAGTGGCGGGCGAACGGCGCCGCACCCGTCAGCGCCTCGGCGTGCGCGGCGGAGCACTCGTGGTGCGGGAAGAGGAGGTCGTTGCCGCCGCCCTGTACGTCGATGGTGTCGCCGAGCAGGTCGAGCGCGATCGAGGCGCACTCGATGTGCCAGCCCGGCCGCCCCGGACCGAACGACCCGCCCGGCCACGCCGGCTCACCCTCGCGGGCGCCCCGCCACAGCAGCGGGTCGAGCGGGTCGCGCTTGCCCGCGCGCTCGGGGTCGCCGCCCCGCTCGGCGAAGAAGGCGAGCATCTGCTCGCGGGAGAGGTTGGACTCGTAGCCGAACGCGGGCGCGGCGGCGACGTGGAAGTAGACGTCGCCGGTGCCGTCGTCGAGGCGGTACGCGGCGCCGCGGTCGACCAGCGCCGCCACCTTCTCCACGATCGCCGGGATCGACTCGACCGCGCCCACGTAGTGCGCCGGCGGGATCATCCGCAGCGCCTCCATGTCTTCGCGGAACAGCGCCGTCTCGCGCATGGCGAGCACGATCCAGTCCTCCCCGTCGCGCTCGGCGCGTTCGAGGAGGGGGTCGTCGATGTCGGTGACGTTCTGGATGTACGTGACGGAGTGGCCGGCGTCCCGCCACGCCCGCTGCACCAGGTCGAACGTGATCATGGTGGCGGCGTGGCCGAGGTGGGTCGCGTCGTACGGCGTGATGCCGCACACATAGATGGTGCGCTCGCCGGACGGGCCGCCGGTGGGGTGCACGGCACGCCGCGCCGAGTCGAACAACGCGAGCGGCTGGCCGCTTCCCGGCAGCCGCGGCACCTCGTGGCCGGTCCAAGATTCCATGTCGGTCAGCCTATCCAGCCGGGGTGGGCCCGCCGGTCGCGGTCGCCGCGGCTGGGGCGGTTCGGCTCGGATGTTTCGGCCCGGCCGGGTGAGGGCGATCGGCTCTTCGGATCTTGCGCTGGTGAGGCGAAGCCGCCGACGTGCCGAGGCGCATAAGAAGCGGCGCCGGCGTGCGGTCAGATCGGGGGCCAGGGCACCGCGGGCCAGTCGTCCGACGGGCCGGGGAAGCGGCCGGCCGCGAGGAGCAGGCCCACGCGCTCGCGGGTGCGGGCCACCTCGGCGGTCGTCAGGTGGACGGCCAACTGCTCGCCCAGCGGGCCGTCGAGCGCGGGCAGGAGGCGCTCCAGCACCTCGACGGCGTCGTCGGGCAGGCGCTCGCGGGTCCAGCCCCACAGGACGGTGCGCAGCTTGTCGTCGACGTTGAAGCTCACCCCGTGGTCGACGCCGAAGACCTGGCCGCCCGGGCCGACCAGGACGTGGCCGCCCTTGCGGTCGCCGTTGTTGATGACCGCGTCGAGGACGGCCATGCGGGCCAGGCGGGGATCGTCGGCGTGGGCCAGGGCGTACGCGTTGCCCTCCTCGTCGCGCGCGGAGGCGATGCGGAACCAGCCGACGGGCAGCTCGTACACCGGCACGAAGCCGACCAGCGACTCGCCGTCTTCGGGCTGGTCGATCCAGAGCTGGCAGGCGCCGGGACCGAGCGGGCCGTCGCGCAGGACGGTGGGCGGGACGAGGCGCCAGCCGGTCGCGCGGGACACCAGGTAGGCGGAGACCTCTCGCCCGGCGAGCGTGCCGTCGGGGAAGTCCCACAGCGGGCGCTCTCCCCGCACCGGCTTGTACACGCAGCGGGCCGTCACGCCGTCGAGGGTGAGGAAGCCCCGCAGCGTGGTGTTGGAGGCGTCGACCAGCCGCCCCTCCAGCTCGAACTCCCCGTGCCGCAGCAGCCGGAGCGCGTCTCCCTCGTCGAGCACCGGCTGCACGTCGAGCCTCGTCACGGGGCAGGCCGCGGGACGATCAACCTGACCACGGGACGCTACCGGTGGTAGCCGTTGTGGCGGGGGCAGAGGTGGCCGCGCGGGTCGAGGGGCTGGCCGCACAGCGGGCAGGGCGGCCGCCCGGCGGCGAGCACGCGGCGGGCGCGGTCGATGAAGGCGCGGGCCGCCGCCGGTGTGAGGCGCACGCGCAGGCGGTCGAGGTCGTCGTCGGGCTCCTCGTCCTCGTCGTCCTCGGTCAGCTCGGCCTCGCCGCCCAACTCGACCTCGACCTCCGCCTCGCCGGCCGCGATCGCCTCGATGACCACGGTGGCGGTGTCGACGTCGTAGGCGAGCCCCAGCGTGCCCACCCGGAACTCCTCGTCCACCGGCGTGTCGAGCGGCTCGTTGTCGGAGAGGGCCGTGGGCGCCTCGGGCAGCTCGGCGCCGAACCGGCGGTGCGCCTCGGCGAGCAACTCCTCCAGCTTTTCGGCCAGCAACGACATCTGCACCTTCTCCAGGGCGACGCTGACCAACCGGCCACCGCCGCGGGCCTGGAGGAAGAACGTCCGCTCCCCCGGCGGACCCACGGTCCCAGCGACGAACCGCTCCGGCGGCTCGAATGCGTGCACCTGGTGGGTCATGCCTAAGACCCTATCCGTCCGGCGGCTCGCGTGTGCAGTGCGTTCAGGCACGCCGCCACCGCGCGCCCTCGCCGGGCGAGGAGATCAACCGGCACGGCCGCCCACGACCGCGTCGGAGTCGGCCGGGCGGGTGCGCCGGGGGCGCCGCCGCTTCGGTGGGACCGGCGCGGTGATCTCACCGCCGGTGTCGTTCAGGCGGAGCAGGAAGGGCCGCGTCGGGGTGTAGCTGATCGCGGTCAGCGAGGCCGGGTCGGCCACGATGCGCTGGAAGAGATCCAGGTGTACGCCGAGCGCGTCGGCCACGATCGCCTTGATCACGTCACCGTGCGTGCAGGCGAGCCACACCGCCTCCGGGCCGTGCTCGGCGGTGACCCGCGCGTCCCACCGGCGCACCGCCTCGACCGCCCGCGCCGCCATCGCGGCCATCGCCTCGCCGCCCGGGAAGACCACCGCGCTCGGATGCTGCTGCACCACCGGCCACAGTGGATCCTTCGCGAGCTTCTTGAGCGGCTGGCCCTCCCACTCGCCGTACCCGCACTCGGTCAAGCCCTCCTCGACCGCCACCTCCGCCGCGGGCAGCGCGAGGTCGAGTGTCTGCCGGCAGCGGATGAGCGGGCTGCTGACGACAGCGGCGAGCGGCAGCGGGCGCAGTCGCTCGCCCACGGCGGCGGCCTGCGCCCGCCCGGTCTCGTCGAGCTCCACCGGACGGCGGCCGGCGAGCCCGCCGTCCGCGTTCGCCGTCGTGCGCCCGTGGCGCAGCAGCAGCACAGTAGCCACGATCACCAACCCTACGACGGCCGCGCGCGCCAACGCGGCTACGTCGCGGAGATGACACCGCCGGCGAGCAGGCAGAGCACCAGGCTGCCGAGCGCGACCCGGTACAGGACGAAGGCGTACAGACTGTGATGCGCGACATACCGCAGGAGCCAGGCGATCGACGCGTACCCCAGCCCGAACGCGATCAGCGTCGCCACCACCATCTGCGGCACCGACGGGGTGAGCCCCTCGCCGCTGGTGTCGAAGACGTCCGGGATCGAGAACAGGCCGGACATCACGACGGCCGGGATGGCGAGCAGGAACGAGTACCGGGTCGCGGTCTCGCGGGTGAGGTTGAGCAGCAGGCCGGCGGTGACCACGCCGCCCGAGCGGGAGACGCCGGGCACGAGCGCCATCGCCTGCGCGAGGCCCATCACGACGCCGTCCTTCAACGTGAACTGCTCGATGGTGCGCACCTTCCGCCCCCAGAACTCGGCGAACGCGAGGACCAGGGCGAACACGATGAGCATGGTGGCGACGAGCCACAGGTTGCGGGCGGCGGAGCGGATCTGGTCCTTGAAGAGGAAGCCGATCGCGCCGATCGGGATGGAGCCGATGATCACGTACCAGGCCATGCGGTAGTCCAGTGTGGACCGCACCGACCGATCCCACAGCCCCACGATCCAGGTCTTCGACAGCCGGAAGATGTCCTTGGCGAAGTAGATCAGCACGGCCGCCTCGGTGCCGAGCTGGGTCACCGCGGTGAACGACGCGCCCGCGTCCTCGTCGAAGAAGAGCGCCGACGTGATCCGCATGTGCGCCGACGAGCTGACCGGCAGGAACTCGGTGAGCCCCTGCACGATCCCCAGGACGATCGCCTCGATCCAGGTCACGCCCCGACCCCCGACAGCTCGTGCGCCTCCGCGAGGGTACGCAGCGTCTGGATGCCGTGCTCGGCGTCACCCGCGAAGAGCGAGACGGAGAGGGTGGTCACGCCCGCCTCGGCGTACGCCACCAGCTTCTCCGCGATCCGCTCCTTCGGCCCGAGCAGCGAGGTGCGGTCGATGAACTCCAGCGGTACGGCCGCCGCCGCGTCCCGGTGCCGCTTGGCGAGGTAGAGGTCCTGCACCTCGCGCGCCTCGTCGGCGTACCCCATGCGGACCGCGAGCTGGTTGTAGTAGTTGGTCTCGCGGCTGCCCATGCCGCCCACGTAGAGGGCGGCGTACCAGCGGACCAGCTCGGCGCAGGAGGCGACGTCGTCACCGACCACCGCGGGCACGGTCGGCACCACGTCGAAGCCCTCCAGCCCCAGCCCGGCCCGGGCCCGCCCGGCGGCGACCGTGGCGAGCTGGTCGGCGGCCGTGTCCGGGGAGAAGAAGATGGCCAGCCAGCCGTCCGCGATCTCGCCGGCCAGCTCGAGGTTCTTCGGGCCGACCGCGGCGAGGTAGATCGGGATGCGCTCCCGTGGCGAATGGAAGCCCAGTTTGAGCGCCTTGCCGGGACCGTCGGGCAGGGGCAGCGTGTAGTGCGCGCCTTCGTACGCGACGGTCTTGCGGGCGATCGCCAGCTTGACGATCTCGACGTACTCCCTGGTGCGGCCCAGCGGCTTGGCGAAGCGGACCCCGTGCCACCCCTCGGAGACCTGCGGCCCGGACACGCCGAGGCCGAGCCGGAAGCGGCCGCCGGAGAGGCTGTCGATCGTGGCGGCGGTCATGGCGGTGGCGGCCGGGGTGCGGGCGGGGATCTGCATGACCGCGCTGCCCACGTCGATCGTGGTGGTCTGCCCGGCGATCCAGGCCAGCGTGCTGGGTGAGTCGGAGCCGTACGCCTCCGCCGCCCACACCACCGCGTACCCGAGCCGCTCCGCCTCCTGCGCCATCGCCAGGTGGTCGGCCGGCGTCGTCCACGCCGTCTGGTACCCGAGAGTCAGTCCTAACCGCACATCTCCCCCAACACAGGCCCCAAGTCGAGTCGCACCAGGGTACGCAATAGGGGACGACCACTGGACAGGGACACGGGACTGAATAAGGTGCACCCATGCAACAGCGACCGCTCGGGCGCAGCGGGCTGGCGGTATCCCGGCTCGCGCTCGGCACCATGACCTGGGGCCGGGACACCGACGCCGACGACGCGGCCGCGCAGCTCAAGAGCTTCCTCGACGCCGGGGGCAACCTCGTCGACACCGCCGACGTGTACGCGGACGGCGAGGCCGAGGCGGTGATCGGCGCCCTGCTCGGCACGCTGGTGCCCCGCGAGGAGGTGCTGATCGCCACCAAGGCGGGCCTGCGCCCGGGTACGTCCCGCCGCCGCGACGGCTCCCGGTCCCACCTGCTGGGCAGCCTCGACGCCTCGCTGCGCCGGCTCGGCACCGACCACGTCGACCTGTGGCAGGTGCACGGATACGACACCGAGACGCCGATCGAGGAGACGCTGACCGCCCTCGACCACGCGGTGGTCAGCGGCCGCGTGCGGTACGTCGGCGTCTCCAACTTCTCCGCCTGGCAGACCGCCCGCGCCGCGACCTGGCAGGCCGCGTTTCCCGGCCGGGCGCCGATCGTGGCGACCCAGATGGAGTACTCGCTGCTGGAGCGGGGCGTCGAACGCGAGGTCGTGCCCGCCGCCACCGCGCTCGGGCTGGGCCTGCTCCCCTGGTCGCCGCTGGGGCGGGGCGTGCTCACCGGCAAGTACCGCAACGGCCGCCCGGCCGACTCGCGGGCCGCGTCGCCGCACTTCGAGCCCTTCGTCGCGCCGTACCTGGAGCCGCGCTGCTCCAGCATCGTCCAGGCGGTGGTCACGGCCGCGGGCGGGCTCGGCGTGTCGCCGCTCGAGGTCGCGCTGGCCTGGGTCCGCGACCGGCCCGGCGTGGTCGCCCCCATCCTCGGCGCCCGTACGGTCGGGCAACTCCTCGGCGCGCTCACGGTGGAGGAGATGACGCTTCCGGCGGAGATTACCCAGGCACTGGATGATGTGTCCGCAATTCCACTGGGTTATCCCGAGCGCGAAGGCTAGCGATAGCCGATCCGCGTGTGCAGGATGGGTCGCATGGACTACGAATACGCGCCGCTGCGGTTACCACCGAATGTCGACCGGCTCGCGGCAGCGGCGCAACTGGCGATCCAGGCCGAGTTCTCCGGCTGGGAGCTCGCGCGCGTACAACTCTTCCGCGACGGCACCCGCAAGGTCATGCTCCGCCGCCGGGTGGCCAGCCAGCCGCAGCCCGGCCTCTCCTACTGACCCACCAGAGCCAAGCCACCAGCACCGCGTACGCCGGTGCTCCAGACGAACGCGGTCGCGAGCGCCCCCGCCCGACCGCCACGGCGTCCGCCACGCGCCCGAGCCCGCTCGCCAGTCGAGCGGTGAGCGACCGGCAGCCCAGACCGAGGACGCGCCGGCCCCTCGCGGATCGTGCGACGCGGAGGGTGCGGCCGCGGGAGCGGCGGTCCGGACCACGACGGGCGTCGCGGTAGCCCGGATCTCTCAAGAAATGCCAGCGACGCCGCACCCCCGGTCGAGGGATGCGGCGCCGGGGGCGGGGTCAGGACGAGGCTTCGACCTCGTCGTCGAGCGGCATGAACGGATGCTCGTCGAGGCGGCCGACCAAGCGGTCTTCCGGGCCGGGCGCGAAGGGGCCGGAGGCGTCCTCCTCGCCGAACGCCTCCAGGTCGAGCGGCGTGTCGACCTCGGAGACCATCACGACGCCGTCGAGCGGCTCCAGCTCGGGGATGTCGAGCGCTCCCAGCGAGCCGTCGCCGGCCTGGAGCAGCTCCAGCACCGCCTCGCCGACGGTCTCGACCGGCTCGGCCTCCTCCTCGTCCTCGGGCAGGCCGGAGCGGCGGGCCGCCTCGGCGACCCGGAGCAGCGCGGCCACGCTCGGCACGCGGTAGTCGCGGCGCTGCCGTACGGAGACGACGTGGGAGTGCGCGTCTTCGGGCTCGGTGCCGTCGACACCGCCCAGGCCGACGCCGAACCGCTCGTCGGCCTCGTCCGGGTCGATCGACTCGACATCCCAGGGCGTGACCTCGCCGAACGCGTCGAGCAGCAGCTCGTCGTACTCGTACGAGGCGTTGTTGAGGGTGACGTAC
Organism: Phytohabitans kaempferiae; assembly: GCF_042433955.1. Lineage (NCBI taxonomy): Bacteria > Bacillati > Actinomycetota > Actinomycetes > Micromonosporales > Micromonosporaceae > Phytohabitans > Phytohabitans kaempferiae. Next base: position 94,621 of record NZ_JBHLUH010000010.1, read on the forward strand.
GCCTGCCAGACGTCGTCGTCGTCGATGCGGCCCTCGGCGGCCTTGACGGCGGCGAGGTGGCCGCGCGCGGCTTCGATCACCCGCTCGAGAGCGGCGTCCAGCTCCGCGTGCTGGTCGGTCATGGTGAGGAGGGTCCCTTCAGCGGGGTCAGTCAGGAGTTGCGCAGGAAACGGTCGAGTACACGCACGCCGAACTGTAGTCCCTCGACCGGGACGCGCTCGTCAATGCCATGGAAGAGTGCGGAAAAGTTCAGGTCGGGCGGGAGCCGCAGCGGCGCGAAGCCGAAGCAGCGGATGCCGAGCCGCTGGAACGCCTTGGCGTCGGTGCCGCCGGAGAGCATGTACGGCACCGGCCGCGCGCCCGGGTCCTCGGCCCGCAGCGCGGCGGACATCGCGTCGACCAGCGCCCCGTCGAAGGTGGTCTCCACCGCCGGCTGGCGCTGCACGTGCTCGATCGTAAGGTCCGGGCCGATCACCTCGCGGAGCTGCTCGAGGAAGAGGTCGGCCTGGCCGGGCAGCGTGCGGCAGTCGATGGTCGCCGAGGCGCGGCTGGGGATCACGTTGTCCTTGTAGCCGGCGTCGAGGCGGGTCGGGTTGGCGGTGTTGCGCACGGTGGCGCCGATGAGGCTGGCGATCGGGCCGAGCTTGGCGATCGCGGTCTCCGGGTCGTCCGGGTCGAGCTCGATCCCCAGCGCGTCGGAGAGCTCCTCCAGGAAGGCCCGCACGGTCGGCGTGACCACGACCGGGAAGCGGTGCCGACCGACCCGCGCGACCGCCTCGGCGAGCGCGGTGACCGCGTTGTCGTCGTGCACCATCGAGCCGTGGCCGGGGCGCCCACGGGCGTGCAGCCGCAGCCAGTTGATCCCCTTCTCGGCGGTCTCGACCAGGTAGAGGCGCAGGTCCTTGCTCACGGTGTACGAGAAGCCGCCCACCTCGCCGATCGCCTCGGTGCAGCCGTCGAGCAGCTCGCGGTGCTTCTCGACGAGGAAGTGCGCGCCGTACGTCCCGCCGGCCTCCTCGTCGGCGGTGAAGGCGAGCACGATGTCGCGCGGCGGGCGCACGCCGGTGCGGCGCCACTCGCGCACGACGGCGAGGACCATCGCGTCGAAGTCCTTCATGTCGATCGCGCCGCGCCCCCACAGGAAGCCGTCGCGGATCTCGCCGCCGAACGGGTGCGCCGTCCACTCGTCGGGCTGGGCCGGCACCACGTCGAGGTGGCCGTGCACCAGCAGCGCGTCGCGGCCGGGGTCGGTGCCCTCGATGCGGGCCACCAGGCTGGCCCGACCCGGCGCCGACTCGTAGATCTCGGAGGCGATGCCGACCTCGGCGAGCTGCCGCGCCACGTACTCGGCGGCGACCCGCTCGCCCGCGCTCGTGTCGTTGTCGCCGGTGTTGGTCGTGTCGATCCGCAGGAGGTCGCGACAGATGTCGACGACCTCGTCGACCCCGCGCAATGTCGCCGACGCTCGGTCGCTGGTGGTTAGCTCGCTGGGCTCCCTCATGCGCCCTTCATACCAGGGACGGACGCGATCCCCGGCCCCGCCACGAGGGCGGAGCCGGGGGGTCGCACCGGGGAGTCAGTGGCGGGCGCGCCGTGCCGACGACGCCCACGAGAAGCCGGCCGCCCAGCTCGTCTGGGCGAGGACCGTCTGCCCGTCGGTGTCGGGGTGGAAGTAGTCCCAACCGGAGACCTGGGAGAGGGTGAACGGGTAGTTGAAGATCGCGCCGCCGTCGTACCTGCACAGCGACCCGTAGGCGGCGCAGGCGGCCGCGAGCTGCGTGTTGTAGTCGGCGACCCGCTGGCGCACGCGGTCGCGGCGGGCGACGTCGGCGGCCGCGTTGGACGTGGGGTTGGCGAGCATCGACTGGCAGATCCCGAACAGCGACCAGGCGCTGCGGGCCAGGAAGTTGCCCCGGCCGACCTCCCAGAGCCGCTTGATGTCGGGGATGCTCATGATGAACACGCGCGCGCCGGGGCGGCCGGCCTTCAGCCGGGCCAGGGCGGTGTCGAGGTGCGCCCGGTAGGTGGCGACCGGCGTCATGCCCGCCTCGCTGCTCGCGCAGGCGTCGTTGGCCCCGATCAGCACGGTCACGTAGTCGACCTGGTGGCTGACCGCCAGGTCGATCTGCCCGGGCAGGTCGGCGACGGTCGCGCCGGTCTCGGCGACGTTGTGGTTGCGCCCGCTGACCGCCGGGTTGGCCGCGAGGATGCGCCGGTAGTGGCTGTTGACCCCGGCGTCGGTGCCGGTGCTGAACGAGCGCGACGTGCAGTCGACGTAGAAGCCGCAGGCGTTGAAACCGCGGGTGATCGAGTCGCCCGTGCTCGCCATCGACGAGGGGAACGGGTCGGCGGCGGCAGCGGGCGCGGCCACGAACAGCGTGGCGGCGACGGTGGCCGCCACGCTGGCCGCGAGCGCCGGCAGCCATCGGCCGCTGGGCAGCATGCGACGCGGGAGTGACATGGGTGAGCCTCCGGGACGCGGGATGACGGAGTTGCGCGGGGTGACCAGACGGTAATCTGTGAGTTATATCGGTGGCAATGGTTAAGCGGCGTGTCCCGGTAAAAGCCCTACAAACTTCACCGGTTTCCGCGGTTACGGGATGGGGTACCACCCGCGCCGTGACCTTCGGCCTTCCGCCCCTGCCGCCGGCCCCGGGCTCGCCCGCCGGCCGGCCCGCCGCCGACGTGCTCGCCACCGAGCACCGGCAGCTCGCCGCGCTCTGCACCGCGCTGGCCGACCAGTCCCTGCCGCCCCGCCGCCGGCGCGACCTCGCCGACGTGCTGGCCGCGACCGCCGTCCGGCACCTCTCCGCCGAGGCGCAGTACGTCTACCCGGCCGTCCGGTCGTCCGTCCCCGGCGGGGCCGCCCTCGCCGACGGCGAGATAGCCGCGACCCGCGCGCTGCTCGCGACGCTCCGTGAGGACCGGCCGGCGGAGACCGCGGCGGCCCTGCGGCGGCACGCGCACGCCACCGCCGGCCTGCTCGACCGGCTGGCCGAGATCGCCACTCCCGAAGACCTGGTGCGCCTCGGCAACCGGATCGAGACCGCCGAGGAGGCCGCCCCCACGCGCCCGCATCCCGGCGCGCCGGCCACTCCACCGTGGAACAAGCTCACCGATCCGGCCCTCGGCCTGATCGACCGCCTCCGGGACGCGGTGACCGGGCGCCCTACGCGGGAGGAAATCCTTTTCCGCCGATACGCCAGTCGGCTCTTTTGATCATCCCGTTAACCATTCGGTTACAGTCAACCTGGCGTTTGGGGGAGCTTTCACAGGCCGAAGGTCTTTCGGTGATCGCACGTTGGTCCTACCGTCACGCTATGAACCTGGAGTTGCGGCACCTCAAGGTGGTCGTCGCGATCGCGGAGACGGGCAGCGTCACCAAGGCTGCCTCGCAACTGGGGCTGGCACAACCAGCGCTCACGGCACAGCTCCAGCGCATTGAACGCACACTCGGCGGCCCGCTCTTCGAGCGCGACCGGCGGGGTGCGCGCCCGACCGCCCTCGGCGAGCTGGTTCTCGCCCGGGCACGAGTGTTACTGCCGGCGATGAAGGGGCTGCAGGACGAGGCGGCCCGACTCGCCGGCACGGGGGACGTGATGACCCGCTACCGGGTCGGCGGGGCCAACAGCCCGATCGTCGGCGGCCTGGTGCACCGGCTCTCCGCCGCACAGCCCGAGGCACAGATCAGCACCTACGCCTCGTGGTACGCGGACGAGCTGGCCCAGATGGTGCTCGGCGGGCGGCTCGACTACGTACTCGTGGGGGTCTGCGGCGACGCGGCGCCCTCGGCGGCGCACGGCCTCGCCTGGCGTGTCGTCTCCGTGGACGCGGTCTTCGTCATGCTGCCCACCGCCCATCCGCTCGCCACCGACGACGAGGTCGACCTGGCCGACCTCGCCGAGGCGCAGTGGGTGGCCGCCCCCGGCGACGGATGCTTCGGCGACTGCTTCGCGGCGGCCTGCGCCCGGTCCGGTTTCACCCCACGGAAGGTGTACGAGACGGACGTGCGCGGCTGCATCGACATGGTGGAGTCGGGCGAGGCGGTGGCGCTGTGCCAGGCGACGTTCCGCCCGGTCAGCGGCCTGGTGACCCGCCCGCTCGCCGGCGCTCCCCTGCGCTGGCGGCTGCTGCTCGGCTGGCATCCCGAGGCGCTGGCCGCCAAGTTCGCCGACGACGTGCTCGGCCACGCGGTCGCCGCGTACGAGGACATGGTCGGCCGCAACCCGCTCTACCAGCGTTGGTTGAGCGACAACCCCCCGTTCGGCGCCCAGCAGGTCGCCCCGATCTGACCTCCCCAAACCGACCGGCTCTCCTGGGAGTGACACGGCGCGGTATTACCCACCTGGTATCTGCCGCGATCAATTGAACGGCCGTTAGGGTCGCGCCGTACACCTCGATGAACCTCCCTCCACCGCCCTTGCGGCCCCGGGCCGCAAGGGTCCGGACGGTGCGTGAGCGCCGCCTGGTCCCGGTGGAGCGAGGCTCGACTCCAACCCCCAGGAGAACCCCCATGAAGCGAAGACTCGCCATGCTCGCGGCGGCGGCGCTGCTGCCCGTGGGGGCCGTGGCGCTGCCGGCCGCCCCCGCGGTCGCGGCGCCCGGCCCCGGCGTGCCCCCGGCCGGCGGCGCCGCCTCCGCGCAGATGCTCGGCGCGATGCAGCGCGACCTCGGCCTCACCGCCGACGAGGCGCGGGCCCGGCTGGCCCGCGAAGACGACGCCAGCCGCACCGACGCGCGGCTGCGCAAGGACCTCGGCGCGGCGTACGGCGGCGCGTGGCTGACCGCCGGCGCCGACTCGCTGGTCGTCGCGGTCACCACCAAGGCCCAGGCCGCGAAGGTCACCGCCGCCGGCGCCACCGCCAGGATGGTGACCCGCAGCGAGGCCCAGCTCGACGCGGTCAAGTCCACGCTGGACCGCAACGCGGCCAAGGCGCCGGCCGGCGCGGTGCCCGGCTGGTACGTCGACGTGGTCACCAACACGGTCGTCGTGCTGGCGCGCGGCGACGCGGCGGCGGCCCGCGCGTTCGCGGCCACGGCCAAGTCGGACGCCGTGCGCGTGGTCGCCTCCAGCGAGGCCCCGGTGCCGCTCTACGACGTGCGCGGCGGCGACGCGTACTACATGGGCGGGCGCTGCTCGGTCGGCTTCGCGGTCTCGGGCGGCTTCGTCACCGCCGGCCACTGCGGCACCGTCGGTACGGCCACGCAGGGCTTCAACCAGGTCGCGCAGGGCACGTTCCGCGGCTCGTCGTTCCCGGGCAACGACTACGCCTGGGTACAGGTCAACTCCAACTGGACGCCGCAGCCGTGGGTCAACAACTACGCGGGCGGCAACGTGACGGTCGCCGGCTCGACCGAGGCGGCCGTGGGCGCGTCGATCTGCCGCTCCGGCTCCACCACCGGCTGGCGGTGCGGCACGGTCCAGGCCAAGAACTCGACGGTCAACTACCCGCAGGGCACCGTCACCGGCCTCACCCGTACCAACGCGTGCGCCGAGCCGGGCGACTCGGGCGGTTCGTGGCTCTCCGGCCAGCAGGCGCAGGGCGTCACCTCCGGCGGCTCGGGCAACTGCACCTCCGGCGGCACGACGTACTTCCAGCCGCTCAACGAGATCCTCTCGGTGTACGGCCTCACGCTCACCACCAGCGGCGGCGGCCCCGGTGTGCCCCCGCCCACCGGCTGCTCCGGGTACGAGTTCACGCGCAGCGGATCGCTCGCGCGTGGCGCCAGCGTGTACCAGCCGGACGGCAGCTACTACTACTCGTCCGCGTCCGGCACGCACCGGGCCTGCCTCGACGGGCCGTCCGGTGTGGACTTCGACGTGTACCTCCAGCGGTGGAACGGCAGCGCCTGGGCGAACGTCGCCAGCGGCATCACGCCCAACCCCGACGAGACGCTGACCTACAGCGGCACGGCCGGCTACTACCGGTACCACGTGCACGCGTACAGCGGCTCGGGCAGCTACACGCTCGGCTTCAGCAACCCGTAGGAACCCACCTGGACACCGGGGCGGGCGCGCTGCCACGAGGGGCCGCGCCCGTCCTGGCCTTTCCGCCGGTCCCGCCTTTCGCCCGGCGGAGCCGGACGCCAGGGCGGAGCCGGACACCAGGCGGAGCCGGACACCAGGCGGAGCCGTCTCGGGCCGGCGACGACCGGCCTATCTGGGGTGGCTGATCGCGTAGTCGGCGTACGCGTCGGGCAGCCGCGGGTCGCGGGCCGGCCCGCCGCCCGCCGGCATCGACACGACCGCCCCGGCCTGGGAGAGCCGCTCCGCCAGGTTGAGCGGGATCTGGTAGCTGCCCGCCACCGCCGCCTTGATCATGGCCCGCTCGTCGTCGTCGGCCACGCCGTCCCACCACCGCGCGAACGCGTCCAGGGCCGGATCGCGCCGCTCGCCGTTGTCCGCCAACAAGATCACCCCCAAGGGTTCCATCGTCCCACCGCTCAGAGTTGTCCGGTGGCGAAGCACGCCAAACCCGGCACATCCCGTGTGTCGCGCCGCCCGATCGGATATCAACGTGGGATGAGCGAGCGAACCATCAGGCACGGCGTGGCCGGAGCCCCATCCCCGCCCGCGGCGAAGCGAGGAGCGGCATGAGTGACGCGGACATCCTGCTGCGGGCGCGGCAGGCGGCCGAACTGCACACCAGAGCCGTCCGGGACATGGAGCAGTTCGTCGACGACTTCGCCGGTACGCCGGACGCGGCGGTCCTCGCCGAGTACGCCTCCCTGCTGGCCCGCGAGGAGGCGACCCGGACCGGCCGGCAGGAGATGCTTGCCGCGCTCGGGCTGGAGGCACCGAGCGTCGAGCCGTGACGCTGGTCGTCGTCGACGGGGCGAATGTGGTCGGTTCCCGTCCGGATGGCTGGTGGCGTGACCGGGCCGGCGCGGCCGCCCGCCTCCGCGACGCCCTCGTGCCGCTCGCCGCCGAAGGGCTGCCCGACCTACCGCCGCCGCTGGAGGTCGTCCTGGTGCTGGAGGGAAGGGCGCGCGACGTGGAGGGCGTCGACGGGGTACGCGTGGTCGCCGCACCCGGATCGGGTGACGACACGATCGTGGACGTCGTCGCGGCGGCCCGGCCGAGGCGCACGGTCGTGGTGACCGCCGACCGAGGGCTGCGCGAGCGGGTACGGGGGCTCGGCGCGGAGGTGGTGGGCCCGCGCGCCGTACGCCGCGGGTGATGCACGTCCTGAGTGGTCACTCAATTTCATTCGCCTCCGACCGGGCTCGCCGCACGGAGGGCACAAGCTCCCGATATTGGCGGAGGGTAATCTTTCATTCGCGCTGAGCGGCAAATCGGTAGGGGGCCGAGGCGGGGGCATCCGGTCTACCGTGATAGGAATAGCGTCCTCCGAGCCCCCAGGAGGTTTCCCCCGTGGCGAGCGTCGCCGAGGTCAAGTCGGCCATCGATGCCGCGATCCAACAGGTGAGCGAGGGGCAGGCCGCCGTCCACGCGGCCAGCGAAAAGCTCGCCGAGGCTCAGCAGAGCCTCGCGGTCGCGCTGGATGGGAGCGGCCACGAGGCGGTCAGCACCGCGCACGCGTCACTGACGCAGGCCACGCAGGAGCTGGAAGAGTGCCTCGCCGCCACCATGGCCGCGGTCGAGCAGGCACAGCAGTACTCAGCAGCCCTCTAGCCCGGCCATGTCCCTCGTCCAGGAGCTCGGCGCCAGCGTCCGCGCGACGTCGGACGACCTGCCGATCGGCTTGGTCGCGGTCGCCGTGGAGCGGTTGCGGCTCGCCGGTGAGCTGTTGATGTGGGTCCGCCAGGAGTCGGTCGACCCGATCGGCGTACCGCGGCTGGCCGGCGCGATGGAGCACGCCGAGCAGGCCGCACAGGCGCTGCGCGTGGCGCAGGACGCGCTGCTGGCGTACCTCACCTCGATTGGCCTCTCGCACGACGGCACGCCGGCTCCGGACGGCTCGTGGCGCACCGCCATGGATCCGGAGAGCGCGCCGCCCGCGCAGCCGGCGTCCCCCGACGGCGCGCCGCCACCGCTGGGGCGGTGGTGGGCCGAGCGGGTCGCCGCGCTGACCGGCCACGGCAGCCCCGCGGCGCGCGGCGACTCGGCGGCCACCGACGGTCCCGACCTCATGCGGCGGGTCGCGGCGGGCGTCCGCTCGGAAGACCGCGACCGGCTCCACCGCGAACTGGGCGGCGTCGAGGCGCCGGTCGGGCTGGGGCTCGCCGCGCTCGCCCCACCGGTGCTGTACCGGCTCGCCAGCGACCTGCTCCGGCACCGGCCGCGCGAGGAGGACCTGCCGGTGCTCACCCGCGAGATCGAGCCGCGCGTGCGCGACCTGCTGCCCGGCCTCCCGCCGGAGATCCTCCAGATCCAGCTCCAGCGGATCTGCCGGGTTCCGGTGCGGCCGCGCGACCACGACGCCCCGCCGCCACACCCCGCCGACTTCGCCGTGGTGGGCAGCGTCGTCACCGGCGTACTGCTGCGGCTGCTCGACCGCGAGCCCGACTCGCTCGACCCCGAGGCCCCCGAGCCCGTACCCGACACGGAGACCCATGCCTGACGTCCGGACGTCGGTCGTCGAGTCGGTCCGTGCCCAGCTCTCGCGCGCCCGCGCGTCCGCCCGGGCCCACCAGGACGCGGCGAAGGCCGACCTCGCGGCCGCCGAGGCGCGGCTGGAGCGGGTACGGCAGGCGGCCGCCCAGCGCCCCGCCCGCGCCGCCGCCGAGCGCGACCGCCGCCTCGCCGAGCTCGACGCGCGGCACGCCGCCACGCTCGCCGACCTGGCCAGGCGGGCCGCGGTGGCCGGCGCGATGCGCTCCCCCGGTGCGGCGGGCGAGGCGTGGGCCTCCTGGCACCCCACCCCCGCCGCCCGGGGCGAGCCGCCGGACCTGCTCCGCATCGGCGAGATCCACGTCCCCGGCGCCGGTCCGGCCCCGGCGCTCGTGCCACTCTTCGACCGCGGGCACGTCGCCCTGGTCGACAACGTCCAGCTCGGCGGCGACGCCGTGGTCGCCACCCTCCTGCTGCGCGCCCTCGGCCGCACCGCGCAGGGCCAGATCGAGATCACCGGGTACGACCCGGAGCGGCTCGGCGGCGGCCTGGCCGGCTTCGCGCCACTGGCGCCCGCGGGGCTGCTCAAGTTCGTCGGGCCGGGCGGGCTCACGCCGCTCCTCGACGGGCTGGTCGATCACATCCGGCGGATCAACGAGACGGTGCTGGCCGGCGACTACGCCTCGCTCGCCGAGATGGCCCTGGCCACCGGGCGGCGCCCCGAGCCCTGGCGGGTCGCCGTGCTGCTCGGCGGCGACGAGCCCTCGCGCCACGAGCGGGCCCAGCTCGACCGGATCCTGCGCACCGGCGCGGCGTGCGGCGTACACCTGATCGTGCGCGGCATCCCGGTGGCCGCACACTCCACTGTGGAGGTCGTACGCGTCGAGGGCGACCGCGCGGAGCTTTCCGGCTGCGGCCCCCTGCCGGTGCTCCTCGACCCGCCGCCCCCGCCCGAGCTGGTCACCGCCACCTGCCGGCGGATCGCCGACCGGGTCGCGGTCGGACCGGCGCCGGCGGTCTTCCACGACCTCATCCCGCCGGAGGGCGAGACCTGGACCGAGTACTCGGCCGGCGGCCTCACCGCGCCGGTCGGCGACAGCCCGGAGGGGCGGCCGGTGTCGGTGACGCTCTCCGACTACCCGCCGCACGCGCTGATCGCCGGCCCCTCCGGCACCGGCAAGACCAACCTGATCTACGCGTGGATGGGCGCGCTCGCCGCCCGGTACTCCCCCACCGAGCTGGCCTTCTACCTCCTCGACTTCAAGGAGGGCGTGTCGTTCGCCCGGTTCGCGCCGGGGCGGCGTGACCCGAGCTGGCTGCCGCACGTACGGCTGGTCGGGGTCAACGTCAACACCGACCGGGAGTTCGGGCTGGCGCTGCTCCGCTTCCTCGGCCGCGAGCTGCGGCGGCGGGCCGACGCGGCCAAGCAGCACGAGGTGACCAAGCTGTCCGAGCTGCGGCACGAGGACCCGGAGGGGCACTGGCCGCGGATCGTGGCGGTGATCGACGAGTTCCAGGTGCTGCTCACCGGCCGCGACGCGCTCGCCCAGGAGGCGGCGACCCTCCTCGAAGACCTGGCCCGGCGAGGGCGCTCGCAGGGCATCCACCTCATCCTCGCCTCGCAGGACGTCTCCGGCATCGAGGCGCTGTGGGGGCGGCCGGCGCTGGTCGCCCAGTTCACGCTCCGGATCGCGCTGCCCAAGGCGCGGCGGATCCTGCACGAGGCGAACACCGCCGCCGAGACGCTCCCCCGCCACCACGCCGTGGTCAACGCCGACTCCGGCGCGCCCGACGCCAACCGGATCGTGCGCATCCCGGCGGCCAGCGACCGGCGCGTGTGGGGCGACCTGCAGCACCGCCTCTGGCAGGACCGGCCAGCGTGGCTCGGCGCGCCCCGGCTCTTCGACGGCGACGCGGTGCCCCGGCTGGCCGAGGCGCCCGACTTCGTCAAGCTGGCGCCGGGGGCGATCGACCCGGTGGTGCTGCTCGGCGAGTCGATCGACGTACAGGCCCACTCGGCCCGCCTGCCGCTGACCCGCTCGCCCGGCCGCAACCTGGCCGTGCTCGGCACGCGCGTCGACGAGGCGTGCGCCGTGCTCGCCGCCGCCGCCCGCTCGCTGGCCCGGCAGCACGAAGACGGCACCGCCCGCTTCTCGGTCGCCTGCCTCGACCCGGACGCGGCCGCCACCGCCGAGTCGCTCCGCGCCGACCTGCCCGCCGACACCGGCTGGTACGACGCCGAGAGCCTCCCCGCCCTCCTCGCCTCCCTCGAACCGGACGGCTCCCGCCCGCATTACATCGTCATATTCGCCTGCGACGCCGCCGCCTCCCGCCTAGCGGTCAAGGAGGGGGGCCGCTCCGGCCACGACCACCTGCGGCGGCTGCTCAACACCGGCCCGGAGCGGCGCACGCACGTACTCGGCTGGTGGCGCGGCGTGGGCCGGCTCCGCGACGACCTCGGCGGCCCCGGCTCCCGTACCGACTCGATCGGCGCGTGGATCGCGCTCGACGTGCAGGGCTCCGACCTGGCCGGCTTCTTCCCGCAGCAGGGCGGCCCCGCCTGGTACCCCCGCCCGTGGCGCGCCCTGTACTTCGACCGCGCCCGCCACCGCACGCCCGAGGTCGTCATCCCGTACGGGCTGAGCGGATGACCGGCGGCCGGAGCGCCTCCCGCCCGTCCAGCGGCGAAGCGCGGACGGGCATGACCTATCACGAGGCGATCGCGCGGCTGGCCCGCGCGTACGCCGGCGTCGACGCCCAGCGGGCCGAGGCCGACGAGTGGTACGAACGCCAGGTCGCCGCCGCCGCCCGCGCCGAGCGGGAGGCCGCCGCCGCGGTCGAGGAAGCCCGGGAGGCACTCGACACGGCCATGTCGATGGTCGAACGCATCGACGCGGAGGCCGACGAGGTGTGGCGCACGACCGTACGCCGCCTCGGCCCGGTCGCGGCCCGCTACGGCGCGGCTCCCCCGCCGGTCCGCCTCCAGCCCGGTGAGCGGTACAACCCCGACCAGCTCATCGAAAACAGCTCCCGCACCATCGACGAGGCCTGGCGCCCCGGCCGCATGCAGCAGTCCCAGTATCCGTGGCTGATCGTGCTGAGCGCCTTCGGCGCGGCGGTGGCGTTCGCCCTGCGCGAGATGACCCTGTGGGCCGGCCGCGAGTCCGGCGGCGACCTCGCGGTGGGCCTGCCCGTGCTCGCGCTGGTCGTGCTGCTGGTGGCCCCGTTCGTCGGCCTCTGGCCGGCCCGCGTGGTCGCCGACCGCCGCCACGTCGCTCTGGACGCCACGACCATCACCGTCGTCCTGGCGACGGGCCTCACCACGACCGTGGCCCTGTACTTCCTCACCTGACCGACGCCCCGCACGGCACGCGTGGCCAGAGCGCGCCGCGCCGGTTGGCACGGGGCGAGGGCTCAGGCCGGCACCAGCACCGCCTCGCGCAGCAGGCGGCGGGCCAGCACGAGCCGGTCCTCGTCGGTGTCCAGGCCGGGCAGGTCGCCGACGCGGGTCACGCCGCCCTCAAGGAGCGCCCGCAGGGCCGGTGCGCAGCCGCCGGGCAGGGTCAGCGTGCGGTCGAAGGCGTGCAGCGCGACGCGGTCGTCGGGCGCGGCGGTGATCCGCCACCGCAGGCCGGGGCGAGGGCTCACGTGGTCGTCGGGGCCGAGCGCGGCCATCGCGTCCGCCTGGGCGAGCGGGCGGATCGGGGCGGGGCGGGCCGCGGGCCACACGCGGGCGCGCAGCTTGTCGGCGACCGGGCCGGGCGCGGCTCCGGCGAGCCAGGCGCGGAGGGCCTCGACGGTCTCGGTCAGCTCGGGCTCGACCTGCTCCGGGTCGGCGAGGTCGACGCCGTACGGCAGCGTGGCGCGCAGTCGCGGGTCCTCGGCGGCCAGCTCGAGCAGCGCCTCGACCAGCGCGTACCTGGTCAGCGCCTTCACCCCCACCGTCAGGTGCAGCGACGGGCCCTCCTGCGCCTGGGCGCTGTGCAGCCAGCCGCGCGGGAGGTACAGCGCGTCGCCCGGCTCCAGTACCTCGTCGATCGCGGCCGGGCCCTCGGCGACGGCCGACACCTCGTCGGCGTGGCCGCCCCACGGCTGGCGTTCCAGGGGGTCCGGCAGCACGGGCTCGTGGATGCGCCACCGCTTGCGGCCATGCACCTGGAGCACGAAGACGTCGTGCGTGTCGTAGTGGGTCGCGAAGCCCTGGCTGCCGGCGGGCGTCAGGTACGCGTTGACCTGCAACGGCTGCCCCAGCTGCCCGCCCAGCTCGCGGGCGAGGTCGACCAGCGGCGGCCAGATGCGGTGCAGACCCTGGAGCACGAGCGTGGCGCCGTCCGCGTACAGGCCGAGGACGCGCTCGTCGAGCACCTGGTCACCGACCTCGGCGCCGGCCCCGCCACCGCCGGTGAAGCGTGCCGCCGGCAGCACCTGGCCGTCCTTGGCGACCCGCAGGAAGGGGGTACGCAGCCCGCGGCGGCTCAGCAGCTCGTCGGCGTCCTCCGGGCTGAGCAGGTCACGGAAGCCGTCCGGGCCGGCGAGTTCGGTGGCCCGGGAGAGCAGGGGCGCGCGACCCCAGTACGCCCCGGCGAACTTGGCCGGCTCCACCGCCACGCACCGCGCGAGCGCCGGGCGGGAGGACCCGCCCGGCGCGCCGCCCGGAAGACCGGTGTCCATCAGGACCGGGACGCGCCGCTGTCGGCGCCACCGTCCCGGCCGGCGGGGTTGGCACCGCCGTCCGCGGGACCCTCACCGGCACTGCCGTCGGCGCCGCCGTCGCGCCCCATGGGGTTCGCGCCACCGTCGGCGGGACCCTCCCCGCCGGCCTGGCCGTCCGCCCCGCCGTCGCGCCCCATCGGGTTCGCGCCACCGTCCGCGGGGCCCTCGCCGCCCGCGCCGCCGTCGGCACCGCCGTCGCGGCCCATCGGGTTCGCGCCGCCGTCGGCCGGGCCCTCGCCGCGACCACCACCGGTGCTGGTCATGTCATTGTCGTCGAGCCTCATCGATGCCCCCCTTTGCGTCGTCACCTCGTACCGGGTCCCCGAAGTACCCGGGCACGCGCACTTCTAACGTATGGGGTTTCGCCCCGATGAGGCGCGACAAGTCGGATATGGGGGCAAGGAAGGGGACGCGTACAAAAGGGGGGCACAGCGCGGCAGCTGGGCAGTCTGCCGCGCTGTGCCCGGTCTCGGTGAACCTCCGCCGCGCGGGCGAGGGCTCAGGTGTGTCGCCCTCCCGTCAGCCCGCCGCGCACGCGGTGCCGTGGAGACCGAACGCCGCCGGCACGCCGCACGCGGATGCCGGACCCGGCGGTACGCACGCGCACGCCGGTGTCGACGCACAGCCCGGCGGTCGGGCCGGCGGCCCAGGCCGTGCGGAACGCCTCCTCGACGCACGACTCGCCGATCCGCCGCTGGAAGGTGAGCGCGGCGGCCGCGGAACCTACGGCGGCCCGCCGGCCGCGAGTGCGGGCGGGGAGCGTCTGAGCCATCGTACGGACATCCTCCTCGCTCAGCACCATCAATGGAAGCGTTCCCAAGTATCGATTGCCGGCCTTCGCTCGTCAATGATGTATCGGTAATCTCCCGGAAAACGGACAGAGCTTATCGGGACACGACCGCCCGCGCCAGATGGCACCGGCCAACATCGAAAATTTCGGATGCCCAGCGGGCGAACGCCTGCTTCGCCCCCTTTGCCGACCAAGGGCCTGCCAGGCGCCGCACGCCAGGCCGCGCACCGACCGCGACAGGCCCTCGCCACACAGACCCGCGGATCTGGGCTGCCGCGACGTCCGCCGCCGTCCGGACCGCCGCCCCGCTTAAGTTGATCATGATGTCGGGCACATCCTGGTCCCCATGCGAGTAGGAAGATCCATGCGCTCCCGACGGGCCAGCCGTTCCTGACACTCCGCGCGGTCCCGGAGAATACGCACGTCACAGCCGAGTGGCGTTGGCTCCAGACCGCTGCCCGCGTCCGCACCCTCCGCGACCGGCGCCCCGGCGTGCGTGGCCGGGGCGCGACCGGCGGCGCGTGACAGCAATGTCGGGGACTTTGCCGCCTCGACCGTGGCGGAAGACGGCAAAGACAGGGAAATTGTCGGGATCTTGGTGGTGTGCTCGCTTCGGCCTGCCCGCGCGAGGTGCTTTCTCTCGCCTCCGGCCTCCCCTGTCACTACCCCCGCACACGGAGACCCCGATCAAGACGACTTATGGCGCCACGGCGCCACTGACGCCACAACTCGTCTTGATCTCGAATCTGCCACCACCGACACCGGCGCGGTGGTTACTGGGGGTGATGTCGAGTGCGTCCGGAGGCCCAACCCCGCAGCCGACGGGTCAGGGCAGGGTTGTGAACGCGGAGGGTAAGGCTGCGGAAGCAGCGGCCTGGATCAGATGCCACCGCACCGCCTCGCCGGCGCCCGTGTCAATCCGTGGGGCAGGCCGCTAGCGCGCCTTCGTGCTGTCGCGCACGACGAGGTCGGTGGCCAGCTCGACCCGGGGCGTCTCCACCGCCTCGCCCTGGGCCAGCCGCAGCACGGTACGCGCGGCGAGCAGCCCCATCTCTGCCAGCGGCTGCCGGATCGTGGTCAGCGGCGGCGAGGACCAGCGTGCCTCGGGCAGGTCGTCGAAGCCCACCACGCTCACGTCGTCGGGCACGCGCAGCCCGCGCTGCCGCACCGCCTCGTACGCCCCGAACGCCATCTGGTCGCTGGAGGCGAAGATCGCCGTCGGCGGGTTGTCGAGCGAGAGCAGCGCCTTGGTCCCCTCCAGCCCGGACTCGTGGTAGAAGTCGCCGGGCTGGATCAGCTCGTCGTGCATCGGCAGGCCGGCCGCCTCCAGCGCGGCCCGGTAGCCGTCGAGGCGGGCCCGGCTGCACAGCATCTGCGGGTTGCCGGCGATGAAGCCGATCCGCTCGTGCCCCAGCGAGAGCAGGTGCTCGGTGGCGCGCAGGCCGCCGGTCCAGTTGGTCGCGCCGATCGTGGGGATGTCGAGCGTCGGCACGCCGGCCGGGTCGACCAGCACCATCGGCACGTTGAGGCGGCGCAGCTCGGCGTGTACGGGCGGGGCGAGATCGCTCGCCACCAGCACCACTCCGTCGGTCGCCCGGGTACGCAGGTTTTGCAGCCACTGGCGCGTGGAAGCGGTGCGGCGGTGGATCGCGGAGACCACGGTGCCGACGCCGGCCGCGTGCGCCACGTCTTCGACACCACGGATGATCTCCACGGCCCACGGGCTGTCGAGGTCGTTGAAGACCAGGTCGATCAGGCTGGCGCTGACCCGGGGACGGGCCGCCCGGCGGCGGTATCCGTGCCGCCGCAGCAGCTCCTCGACCCGCTCGCGGGTCTGCGGCGCCACGTCCGAGCGCCCGTTGAGCACGCGCGACACCGTCGGCACCGACACGCCGGCCTCGCGCGCGATCGCCGTGATGGTGATCCTGCGCCCCTCGTCGACCGTCACGTTTCGCTCCTTCGTCTTAAGGAGGCCAGCGTACGACCGAAACACTTCCGAGCCGAACTCGCCCCTCCGACGGGCTTCCACCGCCTATCTTGCCGCACTTCCAGGGCTTGACGACCCGCATCGACACGCATAGCGTTCCGAACAAGTTGCGGAAGTGTTCCGGAAGCTTACGTGGAAAGGGACATCCATGAAGGTGACTCGCGTGGTCGCCGGCGCCGCTGTGGCCGCGGCCGTCCTCGTCTCCCTGAACGCGACGGGTGCGCCGGCCGCGCCCACCGGCGGGGTCGCCGCCGTCCCGGCGTCCGTGCCGGGCGCCGCCGCCCTCACCGCGACCAAGGGCGGTGGCAACGCCAACGCCGACACGCTCCGCGCGCTCGCCAAGCGCGCCGGCCTCAAGATCGGCACCGCGGTCGACATGTCGGCGCTGGCCGACGACGCCACCTACAAGGAGCGCGTGGCCGCCGAGTTCAACAGCGTGACCGCCGAAAACGTCATGAAGTGGTCGGAGATCGAGCGCGAGCGGGGCGTGCTCGACTTCGGGCCCGCCGACGAGCTGGTCCGGTTCGCCCGGCAGAACGGCCAGGGCGTGCGCGGGCACACGCTGCTCTGGCACAACCAGAACCCCGAGTGGCTCACCCAGGGCGTCGCCGACGGCTCCATCGACGCCACCGAGCTGCGCAAGATCCTCAAGCAGCACATCTTCGACGTGGCCGGTCACTTCCGCGGCAAGGTGTACGCCTGGGACGTCGCCAACGAGGTGATCGACGACAACGGCAACCTCCGCGACACGTTCTGGCTGCAGAAGCTCGGCCCCGGCTACATCGCGGACGCGTTCCGGTGGGCGCACCAGGCCGACCCGAAGGCCAAGCTCTACATCAACGACTACAACGTCGAGGGCCTCAACGCGAAGACCGACGCCTACTACGCGCTGGTCAAGCAGCTGAAGAAGGACCGCGTGCCGATCCACGGCTTCGGCATGCAGGGCCACCTCGGCGTGCAGTACGGCTTCGACGGCCGCGCGCTCCAGAACGTCCAGCGCTTCGAGGCGCTCGGCCTGGAGACCTCCTTCACCGAGGTCGACGTCCGGATGATCATGCCGACCGACAACGCCAAGCTCCAGGCCCAGGCCAACGGATACAGCGTCCTGCTGCGCGCCTGCCTGCTGGCCAAGCGGTGCACCTCGTACACCGTGTGGGGCTTCACCGACAAGTACTCCTGGGTACCTGGCTGGTTCGACGGTGAGGGCGCGGCCAACCTGCTCGACGAGAACTACGGGCAGAAGCCGGCCTACCAGGCCGTCAGCCAGACGCTCGCGGTGGCCGGGCGCTAGGGCGTGTCTGGTGGATCTTTGCGGGGCTGCGGCGGGCCCAGACGGCGCCCGGCGGCACCGGACGAAAGGCCACATACAACACCGGTATGCGACCTTCCGCCCGGCACCACCGGACCGCCGCCTGGACCTCGCCTCGCACCCACAAGATCCACCAGACACGCCCTAGCCGCCGGGCCAGAGTGGTGGGATCCTCGCGGGGGCGCACGCGCTTTCGCGAGGGCCCACCAACGGGGAGGCGCCCGCCGGGCGCCACGTGACGCACCGGACGGGAGGATCCGATCCGCACCTTCACCAACCCCGTGATCGCCGGCATGCACCCCGATCCGAGCGTCTGCCGGGTCGGGGGGCACTACTACCTCGCCTGCTCCAGCTTCGAATACTTCCCGGGCGTGCCGGTCTTCCGCAGCCAGGACCTGGTCCACTGGGAGCAGATCGGCAACGCGCTCGACCGCACGACCCAGCTCGACCTGCCGCCGAGCACGCCCTCCTCCGGCGGTGTGTACGCGCCCACGCTCCGCTACCACGACGGCCGTTTCCACCTGGTCACGTCGGTGGTGCCGCGCGCCGGCACGCTGGTCGTCACCAGCACCGACCCGGCCGGCCCGTGGTCCGACCCGGTCTGGCTGCCCGAGGTGGGCATCGACCCCGACCTGGCCTGGGACGCCGGCGGCACCTGCTGGGCCACCTACGCGGGCATCCGGCAGGTCAAGGTCGATCTCGCGACCGGCGCCGCGCTGTCCCCGCCCCGCACGATCTGGTCGGGTACGCCGGGCGCGCAGTGGCCCGAGGCGCCGCACCTCTACCAGGTAGGCGGCCTCTGGTACCTGTTGATCGCCGAAGGCGGCACCGACGCCGGACACGGCATCTCGGTGGCCCGCGGGCCGGCGCCGGACGGGCCGTTCGAGCCGTGCCCGCGCAACCCGATCCTCAGCCACCGCAGCACCGACCATCCGATCCAGAACACCGGACACGGCGACCTGGTCCAGGCGTCCGACGGCTCGTGGTGGCTCCTCTTCCTCGGCACCCGCCCGCGCGGTGGCTCGCCCGGCTGGCACGTGCTCGGGCGGGAGACCTTCCTCGCCCCGGTCACCTGGGAAGACGGCTGGCCGGTGATCGGCGACGTGGCCACCACCATGACCGGTGGCCTTCCGCCCGCACCGGTGCCGGTGCCGCCGGCCCGCGACGACTTCGACGGCGCCGACCTGCGGCCGTGCTGGATCTCCGTACGCTCCCGGCCGGCGCACGCCTGGTCGCTCAAGGACCGCCCCGGCTGGCTCACGCTGCACGCCCAGGACGGCTCGCTGGACGACCCGTCCGTGTCGTTCATCGGCCGCCGCCAGCAGCACCACGCCTGCCGGGTCCGCGCGCTGGTCGACGCCGCGGAGGGGCACGGCGGCCTCGCGGTACGCCTTGACGAGCAGCACCACTACGAGGTCGAGGCGGGCGGCGGCGAGATCGGCGTACGCGCCCGGATCGGCACGCTGGAGCTGTGGCGGTCGGCCCGCCCGGTGCCCGACGGCCCGGTCGTGCTCCGCGTCGAGACCCAGGCCTCCGGCCCCTCCCCCGACCACCCCCGGCAGGAGCCCGACGTGGTGCGCCTGGGGTACGAGACGCCGAACGGGCACTTCGTCGTGCTGGAGGAGCTCGACGGCCGCTACCTGTCCACACAGGTCGCGGGCGGCTTCACCGGCCGGGTCATCGGCATGTACGCGATCGGCGGCACGGTCCGCTTCGACTGGTTCGCGTACGAGCCTGACGGCGACTTCTGACCGAAGCTCCACACACGACACCGCCGCACTCGAAACCGGCCCACACGGCATCGCCCCCGCACGGCGTCGCCCGCACGCGGCTGAGCGCCGTCCACCAGCTCGCCCGATCCGAGCTGGTGGACGGCGCTCAGCGTCAGCCCAGTCCCTCTGGTTCGCTCAGCCCTTCGTCGCGCCCGAGGCCAGACCGCCGACGAGCTGGCGCTCCGCCATGGAGTAGAACGCGAGTGCGGGGACCATCGCCAGCACCACGTACGCCAGGACGCGCGCGGTGTCGGACGCGTACTGCCCCTGGAACTGCTGCACACCGATCGGGAGGGTCCACCAGGCGGGGTCGGTGAAGACGACGAGCGGGAGCATGAAGTTGTTCCAGCTGTTGACGATCGCCAGCACCGACACAGTGGCCAGCGCGGGGCGGGCCATCGGCAGCAGGATCCGCCAGAAGAAGCCGAACGGCGTGCAGCCGTCGAGGATCGCGGCCTCCTCGACCTCTCCGGGGACGGTACGGAAGAACGCGCGGAGGATGATGATCGTGACCGGCAGGCCGAACGCGGCCTGCGGCAGGATCACGCCGAGCGGGCTGTTGAGCAGGCTCAGCTCGCGCAGCAGCACGAAGAGCGGCAGGATCGCCACCGCGAACGGGAACATCAGGCCTGCGGCGAAGATCGTGTAGTAGAACTCGCGACCGCGGAAGTTGAAGCGGGCGAAGACGTACGCCGCCATCGCCGCCACCAGCACCAGCAGCACCGTCGTGGCGACCGCGATCAGCGTGCTGTTGAACAGCGGCCGCCAGAACCCGCTGGAGCTGAGGATGCCGGTGTAGTTTTCCGGTACCCACGGGTCGGGCAGCCCGAACGGGTTGGTGGAGAGCTGCCCGTTGTCCTTGAAGCCGCCGAGCACGCCGAACGCCACCGGCACGATGACGCCGGCACCGACGAAGATCGCGATGATGTGCAGCCAGACGTTGCGCACCTTCGTGTCAGTACGCGCGCTCATGGCCGTCCTCGCTTCGCCGCGGGCGACAAGGAGGCTCCACAAAGCACACTGAGCCTGATGATTCGCTCGCTCATCGCTTGTCCCTCATCGTGGTGATGGCGCCCTCGATGTCCCGGCGCATGACGAACCGCTGGTAGAAGAGCGCGAACACGAGGCTGATGAGGAACATCGCGACGCTGATCGCACTGGCGTAGCCGACCTCGGAGCGGCGGAAGCCGTACTGGAACATGGTGACCGCCATGGTCTCCGAGGCGTGGATCGGGCCACCGCCGGTGAGTACCCACACCATGTCGAAGAGCTGGATGGCACCGATGATCGACAGGAAGACGCTGATCCGGATCGTGGGCCCGAGCAGCGGCAGCGTGATGTGACGGAACACCTGCCAGGTGCCGGCGCCGTCGGTCAGTGCCGCCTCGGTCAGCTCCTTCGGGATGCTCTGCCGCCCGGCCAGGTACAGGATCATGTGGAAGCCGAAGTACTTCCAGCTGATCACGAAGAACAGGGCGTACAGCACGGTGTCCGGGTTGGCCAGCCACTCCTGCTCCAGGCCCAGCCCGAGCGCCGCGCTGAGCTGGTTGACGAGGCCGCGGTTTGGCGAGAAGACCATCGTGAACAGGACGGCCGTGATGACCTCGGAGAGCACGTACGGCGCGAAGAACACGAGCCGGTAGAGGGCGCGCCCGCGCATCGGCTGGTTGAGCAGCAGCGCGAGGCCGAGGGCGAACGGCAACTGCACGACGACCGAGAGGACGACGAGGATCGCGCCGCGTTCCAGGTCGCCGAGGAAGACGTCGTCCTGGAACAGCCGGCGGAAGTTGTCGAGGCCGACGAAGTCGGTGGGCAGGCCGCCGAAGCCGTTCCACTTGAAGAGGCTGGTGTACATCGCGAGCGCGATCGGGCCGACGACAAGCACGACGAAGAGCAGCAGCGCCGGCGCGAGGAAGAGCGCGATCGTCAGCTTGTCCAGCCGGCGGCGCCGGCGCAGCGAACCGTCGACCCGCGGGCGCGGCCGCTCAGGGGCGAGCCCCGGGCGAGCCGCGCCGGCGCGCCGGCCGGTCCGGTGGGAAGAGGGGGCCGGAAGCTGTCCTTCCGGCCCCTGCGTCGTCGTTTTCATGCACCTACTGGTTCTTCGCGACCTTGGCGATGTCCTGCGCGACCTTCTCCGGCGTGGCCTTCTTGGCCACCAGCTCGGCGACGCTGTCGTTGACCTGCGTACCGACCGCGGGCGGGTAGGCCTGGTCGAGGTAGAGCTGGAACTTCGGCGCCTTGGCGATGGCCGCGTGCACCGTCTTGAGGTTGGGGTCCTTGAGCGCGTCCTCGGCGCCGATGGTCACCGGGAGGATCGAGTCGCTCTCCGCGCCCTTGCGCTGGCTGTCGGCGCTGAGCAGGAACTTGATGAACTCCGTCGCCTGCGGCGGGGCGTCCTTGCCGAGGGCGAAGCCGTTGCCGCCGCCGAACGCGTCGTCGACCGAGCCCTTGCCGCCGTCGACCGACGGGAAGGCGAAGAAGCCGAGCTTGTCGCCGATGCCCTTCTTCGTGGTGGAGTACGCCGCCTCGGTGGTCGGGGCCCACTGCCC
Organism: Phytohabitans kaempferiae; assembly: GCF_042433955.1. NCBI lineage: Bacteria > Bacillati > Actinomycetota > Actinomycetes > Micromonosporales > Micromonosporaceae > Phytohabitans > Phytohabitans kaempferiae. The sequence continues at coordinate 116,256 of NZ_JBHLUH010000010.1, forward strand.
CATCAGCTCCATCGCCGCCTGGCCGTTGCCCATGATCGCCGATTGGCCGTCGGTCGCCGAGTACTTCGCGCCGAGGAAACCCTTCTGGAACGGGTCGAGGTCGATGAGCTCCTTGAACCGCGCGCCCGCCGCGACGAAGTCGGGCTGGTCGAAGGAGCCGTCCGCGGCGGCCGCGGCGAGCCCGTCCACACCGGCGATGCGGATGGCGAGGTAGGCCCAGTAGAAGTGGGCCGTCCAGCTCTCCGAGCCGGCGAGCGCGATCGGGGTGGTGCCGGAGCCCTTCAGCTTGCGGACCGCGTCGAGGAACTCGCCCCAGGTCGTCGGCGGTGCCGAGATCCCGGCCTTCTCGAAGAGCTCCTTGTTGTACCAGAAACCGACCATGCCGAGGTCGAACGGTACGCCGTACTGCTTGCCGTCGACCTTGTAGATGTCCAGGCCGTTGCTGTTGATGCTGGCAGCCGCGTCACCGAGGTCGAGCTCCTTGACCAGCCCCGCCTCGACCTGCTGCTTGAGCACGCCGCCGCCCCAGGAGTGGAAGATGTCCGGCGGGGTGCCCGCCTGCGTGACGGTGGTCAGCTTCGCCTTGAATGCCTCGTTCTCCAGCGGAGTGATCTTGACTTCCACGCCCGAATTGGCGGTCTGGAAGTCCTTGGCGAGGTTGGCCCAGGTGGTGAGCATCGGGTCAACGTTGGAGATGTGCCACCAGTCGATCGTGGCCGACCCGTCCCCGCTGCCGGAGTCGCCGGACCCGTCGTCGCCACAACCGCCGAGCAGCGCCGCGCCGGCGCCCAGGCCAGCCAGGCCCAGCACCGATCTGCGCGAGAAGTATGTGGGGGTCGTCATGTGCCATCCCTTCGGGGTAGGCCGGCCAGGGGCGCCGGCCGTGGTGGTCCGTAGGCCGTCACGGAGCCGTCGCCTGAGGTGCCCGGAAGTTTTCGGCGTCGGCCCGATAATTCAAGGTGATGTGGCGCACGCTACGACGACGTGAACTACCGGTCAAGCCCTATCGCTGGGCGGACACAAGCGTTACCGTAAGGCAACCTAGACCGCTAGCCGCCCGAAAGATGTTCCGGAAACATCTCGGAAGAAGTTTCGAGCAGGCCGGAAGCCCGGCATCGCAGGCGCAGGCGGATACCGGAACATGCCCGAAACTGTGATGCGAACGACAGGAGACACTCTTCCATGAGTGAGCGGAGCGAACGAATCATGAGGCTCAGTGCGATCGGAGCCTCGTGGTCGCCCGCGGCGAAGCGAGGACGGCCCCCGCGCGATCGGCGCGAGCGAGGCTCCGGGCACGGTGCGACCCACGGTGCGACCGCGGCTTCGAGGCCGCCCGCGGCGAAGCGAGGACGGTCATGAGCGACCGTGCCGCGGCGCCGGACGCGGTGACCATCCCCGAGCCCTGGCAGGACCCGAGCCTT
>NZ_JBHLUH010000011.1:0-77156 GCF_042433955.1 Phytohabitans kaempferiae
TCGCGATGAGAGTGGAGTTCGTCGACTCCCAGAAGGCCGAACACGGTGTCCAGCCGGGTTCTGCGGGCGCTTGAAGACACGCCAGCCGAGATCGCACCATCGACCTACTACGCCGCCACGGCCCGCCCCGCCTCGGCCCGATCGCGGGGTGACGAGGAGCTGACCGCGATGATCGAACAGGCCCACAAGGAGAACTACGGCATCTACGGGGCCCGCAAGATCTGGCACGAACTGCACCGACAGGGGCGTCGACGTGGCCCGGTGCACCGTCGAGCGGCTGATGCGTGAGTCCGGACTGCGCGGGCTGCTACGCGACAAGACGCCGCGCACGACCCGGCCCGCTGCCGAGACCAGCCGCCCCGCTGACCTGGTCAACCGCGACTTCACCGCGACGGGCCCGAACCAGATGTGGGTCGCCGACCTGAAATGCCGACGTCGGCATTTCAGGTCGCCGCACCACAGCACGTCCGGCGCTGGCGCACCAAACTTGCGACCGACCCGGTCTGGGGCGGCCGGCCGTTTGCCCTGCCGGGTGAGGTTGCGGCGCCGCTTGGGCGCACGCCCGGCCAGGCCGAGCGCGGCCATCCGCCGCGCGACGGTGTTCTCACCGACCCGCCACCCGGCTGCCCGCAGGTCGAGGGTGACCCGCGGCGAGCCATAGGTGCCGCCGGAGGCGTCGAAGACATCCCGGATCGCCTCGTCAAGCTCAGCCCTGCGCCGCTGCACTGGGGTGGGCTGGCGGTCGCGCCACTTGTAGTACCAGGACTGCGACACCTGCAGTGCGCGGCAGGTCACCGCGTGTGACACGCCGTGTTCGGTCCTCTGGGAGCTGATGAAGCCGGCCACGGCTACTTCATCGCCTCCTTCACCCACAGGACCACGGAGCGCTTGAGGACATCCCGCTCCATCGCCAGCTCGGCATTCTCCTTACGCAGCCGGGCCAACTCGGCCCGCTCGTCCTCACCCAGCCCACCGGACGCGGCGGCCTCGCCCCGGGCCCGCCGGTCCTGGTTCACCCAGTTACCGAGCGTGCCCTCATTGACCCCAAGGTCGCGGGCGACCTGGGCGATCGGTTTGCCGGTCTCCCGCACGATCCGGACCGCGCCCTCACGGAACTCGCGGTCGAACCGTCGTCTCGTCTCAGCCATGAACCTCTATCCCTTAAGCTCTGGCCTCCACGCTATCGGGGGAAGAACAGGGGTTCGAGTCCCTCGGCTCCACCAAACAAACCGCAGGTCAGGGCATATTTTCCATCGGTCAAGATGGATTGAAACGCTAGCACCGCGGGCCAGGGGTCAGGATGGTGGCCCAGTTGTGTCCTCGCGGGGATGCGTTGCGCCTTTTCTGAGTCGGTCCTTCTCGACCTCCTTGCGTATCGGCAGTGGTCACCGTGAGGCTGAGGCTGGGTCCGTCGGCCTGGATCATATACCGATGATGGTATATCGTCGGTAGGTGCTGGATCGCTATGTGATCGAGTTGGAGCCAGAGGTTCGGGAGTGGCTGGAGACGCTCTCGCTGAGGGACTACGCGAAGGTCGAAGCGATGGCCGACATCCTCGCCGATCGAGCCGGCACCCTTGGCGAGCCGTATTCACGGCATCTGTCGGGCAAGACTCGTGAGCTGCGGTTCAATCTCGAGCGCAGAGCGGTACGGATCAGCTACTGGCTCGCGCCAGCCAGGCGGGTGGTGCTACTGACGGTGTTTCGGAAGACGAGACAGGTCGAGCGGGCAGAAGTCGATCGAGCGGTGGCTGCGCAACAGGGGTGTGAGGCGGGGCACGAGGCGCACGCGCCGGCCGAGGAGATCTACGAGCGAAAGTGGCTGTGACATCGGGAGGGAAACGGGACATGACGACACGACATGTGCGGTGGGAGCGCAGCGGAGCCGACGAGCATGCCGCCGCGTACGAGGAGGCGCGAGCGTCGCTGATGCTTGGTCAGATGGTGCACGACCGGCGCGTCGAGCTCGGTCTCACGCAGACAGAGCTGGCGGAGCGTGCGGGCATGACGCAGCCCCAGCTTTCTCGCTTGGAGTCCGGCGGAGCTACGCCGACTGTGCCGCTGCTGGCCCGCCTGGCTGCGGCGTTGAACGCCGATCTCGATATCGCGTTCCGCCCGCACAACCGCGTCGCGGCTTGATCGGCGTCGCTCTCCTCGCTGTCCTGACCGGGCGGCCGCCTCGCGCCTACCCGCCAAGGCAGAACAAGCCCGCGCGGACCGCCCACTACATCTCGACCTGTAACGCCTGCTACATTTCAGCCTGTGTCAGGTGTGGAGGAAGCTGGGCGTTGGCTGCTGCTGGTGTTGAAGCTGCCGGCGGCACCTTCCCGGCATCGGGTTGCGGTCTGGCGCGAGCTGCGCAGGATCGGAGCGATCTCGCTGGGCCAAGGTGTGTGGGCTGTGCCGGACGTGCCTGTGTTCGGTGACGGCATCGCCCGTGCCATCGACCTGACCGAACAGGCCGGCGGCCAGTCCATATCGCTGACCGCGGCGGGGCGCGGCCCGCAGGACGCCGCTCGTTTCCAGGCACTGTTCACGGCTGCGCGCTCGGCGGACTGGGCGGAGTTCCTGGCCGACTGCGGCAAGTTCGAGCAGGAGATCGCCAAGGAGATCCGCACCGCCAAGTTCACGCTGGCCGAGTTGGAGGAAGAGGAGCAGTCGCTGGAGCGGTTGCGGCGCTGGCACCGCGATCTGACCGCCCGCGACGTGTTCGGCGCGCCCGAGGCAGCCGAGGCCGCTCAGCGGCTCAAGGAGTGCGCCGCCGTCTGCGAAGACTACGCCGAGCGGGTTTTCGCTGTCCTGCATGACGGTTCCGAGAAGGGGCGATGACCTCGCCGACGGCAGTGTCCACGGCGCCGGCCCGGCAGATGTGGCCGCTGTACGCGGCCGGGTTCACCACCGCCTTCGGCGCGCACGGCATCGCCGCCAACCTCGGCGGCTTCTCCGAGGACGCGGTCACCTCACTGCTGGTACTCGGCGGGCTGCTCGCCCTCTACGACGGGGCGGAAGTTCTGCTCAAACCGCTGTTCGGCAGTCTCGCCGACCGCGTCGGCGCGCGTCCGGTGCTGCTCGGCGGTCTCGTCGCGTTCGCCGCAGCCTCCCTTGTGTACGTCGTCGCGGACAGCCCCGCCTGGCTGTGGGCCGCCCGCCTCGGCCAGGGAGCTGCCGCGTCCGCGTTCTCCCCGTCGGCGTCCGCGCTGGTCGCCCGGCTGAATCCGGCCGCGAGACACGGTCGGGCGTTCGGTTCCTACGGCTTCTACAAGTCCATCGGCTACACGCTCGGCCCGCTGCTGGGCGGCCTGCTGGTGTGGGCCGGCGGACTACGGCTGCTCTTCGTGGCACTCGCGGTGCTCGGTGCGGCGGTCGCGGCGTGGGCGGTGCTGGCTGTCCCGGTCGTCGCGCCGCTGCCCAAGGCCCGGCAGACGGTGCTCGACCTCGTGCGGAGGCTGGCCGACCCCGCGTTCCTCGCCCCTACCGGCGCGCTGGCCGCCGCGACGGCGGCACTGTCGGCCGGTGTCGGTTTCCTTCCCGTCACCGGTCGCGAAGCCGGGCTTGGCACGATCGCCACCGGCGCCGCCGTATCTTTGCTCGCGGCCAGCGCCGCCATCGTCCAACCACGAGCCGGCCGCGCCCTCGACGGCGGACGCCTCACCACTCGCACCGGTCTGGCCGCCGGCTTGGTCCTCACCGCCGGCGGACTCGCGGCGGCGATGCTGCCGGGACTGGCCGGCGTGCTCGGCGGCGCCGCGCTGATCGGCGTCGGCACCGGGCTGATCACCCCACTGGGCTTCGCCGCCCTGGCGGCGAGCACGCCCACCGAACGCCTCGGCCAAACCATGGGCTCCGCCGAACTCGGCCGCGAACTCGGCGACGTCAGCGGCCCGCTCCTCGTCGCCGCGGTCGCCTCGCTCACCACACTCACCTACGGCTTCGCGGCACTCGCGGTACTCACGGCCGGTGTGGCACTGGCTTACCTCGGACGAGCCGTCGCCAACACGCCGCGCCGTTGACAGGCCTTGCGCAACTCCACGGCCATGTCGGCCAGCTTCAACTGGGTCGCCTGGAAGCTCGACAGTGGACGGTCGAAGATCTCCCGTTGGCAGGCGTACGCGACCGCGGTGTCGAGGCAGTCGCGCGCGGCGCCGACCGCGCCGAAGACGATGCCGAAGCGGGCCTCGTTGAGGCAGGAGAGTGGGGCGGAGAGGCCGCGGGCCTCGGGCAGCATCCGCCGACCCGGGAAGCTGGACGCGCGCAGCGACAGTTTGCGGCGGATCTCCGTAACGAGACGCTGCCGGAGGACGCCATCCTCATTGCCGACGGCGGGTTCGCGGCACACTGGACCGGCCTGCTCTACGACACCAAACGGCCCGGCCGCGGCTACATCGCCGACCGGAGGCTCGCCTCCATCGGGTACGGCGTACCGGGCGCGCTCGGCGCGGCCCTCGCCGCGCCGACCCAAATCACATGCTGCCCGGCGTCGACAAGCGGGCAGCGAGCAAGCGCGCCGACCACCGGATCGCATAGATTTGGATCGCCCCGATCGAATCGATAGCTCTGGCGGAGCCGTGCCGACCCCTGACGCTCTCATACGCGCCCGAAGCGGATAGCTTCGCGTCAGAGCCCCAGCCGGTTGCGCTCGGCGGTGAACTCCTTCAGCAGCTCGGCGTCGACGCCCATGTTCAGCGCGACGACGATCTCCAGGCGCGGGCGGTCGGGAGTGTCTTCGGCGAAGTGGGCCGGGATCCGTCCCGCCTCGGCGACGAGTTCGTCGGCGAAGGCGCGGACTTTGCTGACGGGCTCGTCGGCCCACTTGGCCATGAGTTCGAAGAGCCGGTTGAACTCGCTGGGACGCGACGTGCCGCGGACGCCGGCGGCCCAGTCGAGCAGTTCCTCGTACGTGGAGGCGAACCGAGCGCAGAGGTGGGAGATGCGGGTCGGGTTGCCGGGCTCGCCGGCCGGGCCGATCGCCCACTCCAGGGACTCGGCGTTGACCAGCTGCATGAGCTTGGCTATCAGCCCCTGTAGGCGGTCGCGCGACATCGAGATGAAGCCGGCGATCTGGTCGGCCTCCAGGTGGAGGCCGGTGAGGGCGGCGAACTTCAGCTCGTGGTCGAGCGCCTTCTGCTCCAGCCGGGTCACGCCCTGCCAGACGCCACCGGCCAGGAGCAGCCATTCCCAGCCACGCGGGCGGGCGTTGACCACGGCCTGGAAGTCGCTCGCGGTGAGCGGGACGCCGAGCAGGGCGCGCTCCATGGTCGCCTCGGGCGCGTCCGTCCGGTAGGCGCCGAGCTTCTCCTTGATGAATTCGGCGATGCGCGCGGAGTCGTGCGTACGGCCGTCGAGATAGCCGATCGTCGGCGGCAGGCCGGGCATCGGAGCGTCGTCGAGGCGCACCGGCAGAAGGTACGCGGCCCTTTCCAGGAGTGCGCGGGCCTGGGCGCTGCGGCGCTCGTGCGACGTCCACATCTTGGCCGCGTAGTGCTTTGACACGAATGCCACCGCATAGCGTGACTTGTTGCGGTAGACGTCATCGAGATAGCCGACCAGGTCTTCGCCCCAGAGCCGGGTCTGCTCGAATTCGTCGTAGAACACGCGGACCCCGTCGCACATAAGCGCCTGCGCCACTCGCTCGACATATTTCCGATCTTCTCCGGCGAAGGAGAGGGCGACATCGAACTCGAACTCGGCCACCGCAGCATGGTAGTGGGAGCCGTCAATTCGTACCAGAAATGGCGCGGAGGATGACCGCGACGGCGGTGGCCTTTTCCGCGGAACCGTCGCCGCGCCTACCTCTGTTGGTCTAGCGTTTGTGAGATGTACTCGCATCAGGTCTTCTCGCGGGGCTTCTTCCGTGACAAGGATCTGGACTACGAGACCCGCGTCATCCTCGGGCGCGCGGTGCACGGCAGCAGCGAGATCGGCGAGGTGCTCGCGACCGTCGACCGCATCGGCGGGCGGGACGACTGGCGGCGCGAGTGGACGCGGACCGCGCGCCGCGCCCGGGCCGTGGCCGACAGCCTCGCTGCGCGCGGCGAGCTGAGCGCGGCGCGACCGGCATACCTGCGCGCCGCCACCTACTGGTCCTGCGTGGTCGACGTGTACATGGAACACGGCGACGAGAGCGGACTGATGGACGTGTTCCGGACGCAGCGGGCGTGTTGGGACTCGTTCATCGACTCCTCGGAGGGCACGCACGTGCGGATCGAGGTGCCGTACGGCGACGGCGCGCTCCCTGGCTACCTGCTCCGCCCGGACGCGGGCGGTGCGCGCCGGCCCACGCTCGTGCTCACCAACGGGAGCGGCGGCGCGCTCAGCGGCCTGTGGAGCAGCGGTGCCGCCGGCGCCCTGGCCCGGGGGTGGAACGCGTTCGTCTACGACGGGCCGGGGCAGCAGTCGATGCTGTACGAGCGGGGCGTGCCGGCCCGGCCGGACTGGGAGGCGGTGCTCACGCCGGTCGTCGACGCGCTGGTCGCCCGCCCGGACATCGACGGCGGACGCCTTGCCGCGTACGGGCTGGGCCAGGGCGGCTACTGGCTGCCGCGCGCGCTCGCGTACGAGCACCGCTTCGTAGCCGCTGTCGTCGACCCGGGCGTCGTCGACGTCTCGACCCGCTGGATGCACGCGCTGGGCCTGAGCCTGCGCGGCTTGCTGGATCAGGGCGAGCGGGAGGCGTTCAACCGGGACATGCAGGTCGCGACGCTCCTGCCCGGCCTGCGGCAGACGCTGACCAGCCGCAGCCGCCCGTATGGCGCCCGTGAGGACTGGTTCGACCTTTTCACGGAGGTACGCAGGTACGTGCTGGACGAGGAGACGATCGGCCGGATCACGACGCCGGTCATGGTGACCAACCCAGAGGGGGAGCAGTTCTGGCCGGGCCAGTCGGAGCGGCTGGCGAAGATGCTCGGCGAGCGGGCCGAGCTGGCCGACTTCACCGCCGCCGAGGGGGCCAACCTCCACTGCCAGCCACTGGCCCGGCGGCTGACCGAGGAGCGGATGTTCAGCTGGCTGGCGCCGCAGGTCGAAGGAGCCTGAGCACGGGGACGCGGCCCCGGGGGCCAGCAGGCTCCCGGGGCCGCGCCTGGCGTGTCAGGTCAGGCCGTGCAGGGCTGACCCTCCACATTGGCCTTCGACTCGGCGAGGACCACGTCAGTCAGCAGCGGCTCGTGCTGACTGCGGGTCCACAGTGGATGGCAAGCTCGTCGACATGGCGACCGCGCTCGGTCGGGCGTCGCTTGGCTGGTTGGAGCACAGGCTCGGCTGACCTCTGGACGCCGTGGCGTCGCCGAGTACGGCGGTCCACCACTTGGCCGGTCCTGTCCACCACATGTGCGTCAACTTAAGGTTGACGAGGCGTCTGCGTCAACCTAGGGTTGACGGTATGACGACACCACACATCAAGCTCGACGACCTCATCGCCGGCATCAAGAAGGTGCACAGTGAGCCCCTTGAGCAGCTGAGTGACGCGGTGATCGCCGCCGAGCACCTCGGAGAGGTGGCCGACCACCTCATCGGGCACTTCGTCGACCAGGCCCGGCGCTCGGGCGCCTCGTGGACCGACATCGGCAAGAGCATGGGGGTCACCAAGCAGGCGGCGCAGAAGCGCTTCGTGGGCAAGGGCGAGCCGTTCACGCTCGACCCGGAGGAGGGCTTCCGCCGGTTCACGCCGCGCGCCCGCCAGACGGTGATGGCCGCGCAGGAGGCAGCCCGCGCCGCCGCCAACCCCCAGATCGAGCCGGCGCACATCCTGCTCGGCCTGCTCACCGAGCCGGAAGGGCTGGCCGCCAAGGCGCTCGTCGCGCTGGACGTGCCGCTGGAGAGGGCACGGGAGGCGGCGACCGCGACGCTGCCGTCCGGCGGTGCGCCGGTGGAGGGCCTGATCCCGTACGACGCGGAGTCCAAGAAGGTCATGGAGCTGACCTTCCGGGAGGCTTTGCGGCTGGGGCACAACTTCATCGGCACCGAGCACATGCTGCTCGCGCTCCTGGAGCACGAAAACGGCAGCGGTCTCCTCGCCAGCCTCGGCGTCGGCAAGAAGGCGGCGGAGATAGAGATCGATAAGTTCCTGTCGGCGTACCGGAAGGCGGAGGAGTAGGGCAGGCCGGCCACCACGTCGTGGCCGGCCCCCAACCACCGCCACACGTCAGCTGAAGGTGCTCAGGAAGCGGTCGCGGAACATGTCCATCCGCCAGACCGGCGCGCCCGGGTCGGGCTTGATGCCTTCGCGCCACTGCCATGCGGCGACGCGGTCGAGCACCGCGCGGTCGCGGCTGACGATCGTGATCGGCACGTCGTGAGTGGCGCCGTCGCCGGTGATGAACGGCGCGGGCTGGTGGTCGCCAAGGAGAATCAGCACCATGTCATCGTCGCCGTAGCGTTCAACATACGAGACGACCGTGCTGAGCGAGTACTCGATCGTCCGGCGGTAGGCGTCGCGGGCCTTGTCCCGGTCGCGCCACACCTCCTCCGGTGACTCGCCGGCTGTCGCCATGGGGCCGAAGACCGAGCCGTCGCCGACGTCGTTCCAGTCGATCAGGTGTGGCAGCGGCGCCCAGGGCGCGTGGCTGGAGGTCAGCGCGATATCCGCCATCACCGGCGCCCGCCCCGGCGTGCTGTGCTCCAGCCGTTCGAACGCCGTGAGCGTGTACTGGTCGGGCATCGTGGCGAGCGGGAACGGCGGCCCCTGGTAGCCGACGTTGTAGGCGTCGTAGACGCGGTCGTACCCGTAGAACCGCCCCTCGGGCCACGCCTGGGTCACGCCCGGCTTCACGCCGATCGTGCGCCAGTCCGCCCGGCGGAACGCGCTGGTGAGCGTGAGGCGGTCGCTGGAGACCAGCGTGCGGTACCGCTGCTGGTTGTTGACCCACAGCCCGGAGTTGAGCGTGGCGTGCGCGAGCCAACTGCCGCCGCCCGCCGTCGGCGAGGTGAGGAAGGCGCTGCGTGAGTCGTAGCCGGCGGCCGCGAGGCGGCGGTTGCCGTCGTCGAGCACCGCGCCGACCTTGGCCGCGTACAACGGGTCCTCGATCGCGTCGCGCCCGTAGCTCTCGATGAACGTGAGCAGCACGTCCTTGCCTCGCAGCGCGGTCAGCAACTGGTCGCCGGGCGTGTCCCGAAACGCGTCGACCGCCGCCAGCGCCTCGAACGCCCGCTGGTCGCGCAGGCTGGCCCGCGTCTGCACGGCGTGCCCCTTCACGAGCATCGCGGTGTCGCTGGCGGCGATCGGCGCGCTGGGTACGACGTGCGCGCCCAGCGCGGCGCAGCTGAACCAGGCCAGCACCAGCGCGGCCGTGGCACGCGTGGCGGTGCGCTCGTGCGCGACCACCTGGCGGGTCAGGCGCAGGACCGCGAAGGTCATGAGCACGACCACGGCGACGACCAGGAGCACGGCCCCGATCACCGCGCCGATCGCGCCGGCCCGCCCGACCGACTGGGTGAGGAACACCACCGCCGGGTCGAAGAGGCTCCCGTCGAAGACCGGATCGAACGGACGGTCCAGCACGGTGAAGAAGCCGATGTCGACGACCTTGAGGATCGTCGCCAGGCCGAGTCCGGCGCCGCCGAGGATCGCGACCAGCCGGCGCGGGCGCGCTGGCAGCGCGAGCAGCACCGCGACGCCGAGGATGGCCTCGACCGGGATCCGCAGGAACGTCCACGGCGTGACCCGGGCGAGTTCGTTTGGCAGCAGGAGCGCGGCGAGCACCAGGAGCCAGGCCAGGGCGGTTACCACGCGGGCGGCGACCCTTCGTACGCGCGCGCGCCACTGCGGCCTGGAGGGCTCCCGTGCCGGGGCCGGCGACGTGGCCGGCGCGGCGCGGGATGTCAAGGTCCGCACGACAACTAGAACGGCTGGCCAGCGGCAACAGTTCAAAGACCAGGGGGTATGGGTATGGAGGCGCGATGAGCGACGAAGAGATCCCGCCGATCGGAGAGCCCGAGGAGCCGGACGACGACGGCGACTTCGCCGACGAGCACTCCTCCGCCACCTTCGCCGACGAGCAGGAGGGCGGGCCGGAAGGCGCCCCCGAGCCGGAGTCACCAGAGGGGTATGCCGGGATGGACTGAGATTCCGGTAAATTTACGGAAACCCTGCCACCGGGGAGGTTTCCGTGAGTACAGAGGGCCCGCCGGGCGTGCATCCGGCCTGGCTGCCGTCGCGGGCGACGCAGCCGCTCGGGTCGCGCCGGACGCTCGTGCACGGCACCGGCACGCTGGTCGACACCGTACGGCGGGAGGTGGCGGCGGCCGGTGCGCCCGAGACCGGCGAGCCCGCCCTCGTCCTCACACTGACCAGCGAAGACGCCGCCGCGTCCTGGCATGTTGGCGAGGTCGGGGCGCTCGGCGACGAGGGGTACGCGATCGGCCGGCGAGACGGCGTCACGGTCGTGCTGGCCGACCGGCCCGCCGGCCTGCTCTACGGCTTCTTCCACGTGGTGCGGCGCGGCGAGGCGGCGTTCACCGGCGAGTGGCCGCTGGCGCGGCACGTGCCGGCGATGCCACGGCGGATGCTCGACCACTGGGACAACGTCGACACGCATCCGGTGACCGGCCAGGTGGAGCGAGGCTACTCCGGCGGCTCGATCTTCTGGCGCGACGGGGCACTGCGCGACCTCGACCGCGTGCGGGCGTACGCACGGCTGCTCGCCGCCACCGGCGTCAACGCGATCGCCGTCAACAACGTCAACGTGCACGCGACCGAGGCGCGCCTGCTCACCGACCGGCTCGGCGAGGTCGCCGCGATAGCCGAGGCGGTCCGGCCGTACGGCATCCGCGTGCACCTCTCGGTCAGCTTCGCCGCACCCGTGACCCTCGGCGGGCTGCCCACCGCCGACCCGCTCGACGAGGGCGTGCGCGCCTGGTGGGCGCGGACCAGCCAGCGCGTGTACGAGGCGATCCCGGACTTCGGCGGCTACGTCGTCAAGGCCGACTCGGAGGGGCAGCCGGGCCCGTTCGGGTACGGGCGCAGCCACGCCGACGGGGCGAACGCGCTCGCCGACGCGTTGGCGCCCTTCGGGGGAGTGGTGCACTGGCGCGCGTTCGTCTACGACCACCGGCAGGACTGGCGCGACCGGAGCACCGACCGGGCACGCGCGGCGTACGACCACTTCGCCCCGCTCGACGGCCAGTTTCGGGACAACGCGATCCTCCAGGTCAAGCACGGCCCGATGGACTTCCAGACGCGGGAGCCGGTCTCTCCGGTCGTGGCCGCGATGCCGCGTACGAAGGTGGCGGTCGAGTTGCAGGTGACCCAGGAGTACACCGGGCAGCAGCGGCACGCGGTCTACCTCGGTCCGATGTGGAGCGAGATCCTCCGGTTCCCGCTGGCCGAGGGGGCGGACGTGGCGGCGCTCGCGCGGGAGCTGGTCGCGGTCTCCAGCGTGGGCGACGACCCTTTCTGGACCGGGCATCCGCTGGCGCAGGCCAACCTCTACGCCTTCGGCCGCCTCGCCTGGGACCCGGCGCTCGACCCACTGTCCATCTTGGATGAATGGATCGACCTCACGCTCGGCCCGGAGGTCGATCGGGCGGCGCTGCACGCGATGCTGGACGAGTCGTGGCGCACGTACGAGTCGTACACCGCGCCGCTGGGCGTGGGGTTCATGGTGCGGCCGGGTCACCACTACGGCCCGGACGTCGACGGGTACGAGTACACGGCCTGGGGCACCTACCACTTCGCCGACCGGGACGGTGTGGGCGTCGACCGGACCCGCGCCACCGGCACCGGCTTCACCGGGCAGTACCCGGCGCCGTGGTCGGAGGTGTACGAGTCGGTCGAGCGCTGCCCCGACGAGCTGCTGCTCTTCTTCCACCACGTGCCGTACGGCCACGTGCTGCACAGCGGCTCGACGGTCATCCAGCACATCTACGACACGCACTTCGCCGGCGCCGAGAGGGCGGTGGAGACGCGGCGGCTGTGGGAGCGGCTGGACGGGCAGGTGGCGCCCGACCTCTTCGCACGGGTCCGGGAGCGCCTCGACGAGCAGGTGCGCTCGGCGGCGGAGTGGCGCGACCAGATCAACACCTACTTCTTCCGCAAGTCGGGAGTGCCGGACGCCAAGGGTCGGCCCATCCACTGACCGCTCGCGGGCTCGCTCACTGACGCAGCACCATCACCCCGCGCGCGTCCAGCGTCATCACCTGTCCGATGTGGACGCGCGCGCCGGTGAGCAGGTCTTCGCCGCCAGCCCGGGCCACCACCTCGACCGGCTCGGGATTGTGGTTGAGCAGGAAGAGCAGGTGTGTGCCGTCCCGCGTGACGCGCACCGCCGTCTCCAGGTCGGGCACGTCCGGGTACGGGCCGCTGAGGTTGTGCCAGTCGAGTACGTGCCGGATGACCCAGGAGACGCCGGTCTGGTCCAGCCCGGCCGCGACGTACCAGCCGTAGCCGGCCCCGAACACGTTGCGCGTGACCGCTGGCGTACCGGCGTAGAAGTCTTCCCGGTAGGTGCCGACGACCTCGGCGCCCTGCGGGATCACCAGCTCGAAGATGAGCCGCGACTCGACGATCGGGCCGTTGTCGAGGTGTACGGGGTTGACCACATCCGGGCCGCGCGCGTCCCACTCGTCGACCCGTACGCCCATCAGCGGGCCGAGCGGCCCCGGCACGTCGGTCAGGAAGGCGTTGTCGTCCTCGTCGACCCGCCCGGAGAGGAACGTGGTCACCACCGAGCCGCCCCGGCTGGCGACCTCCTCCAGGCGCTCGGCGAGGTCGCCCTTGACCATGTGCAGCGCCGGCGCGATCACCACGTCGTAGCGGGACAGGTCGGCGGTCACCGGCACCACGTCGACGTCGGCGCCCGCGTCCCACAGCGCCCGGTGATAGGTCAGGACCACCTGCTGGTACCGGACCAGCCGGCTCGGCCCGTCGGAGATCTCCAGCGCCCACCAGCTGTCCCAGTCGAAGAGCAGCGCGACCCGGGCCGGCGTGCGCGCGCCGAGCGTGACTCCGCCCAGCCGGTCGAACTCGGCGCCAAGCTCGGCGACCTCGTGGAAGACCCGAGTGTCCGAGCGGCTGCCGTGCCCGATGACCGCGCCGTGGTACTTCTCGCAGGCGCCCCGCGACGCGCGCATCTGGAAGAAGAGCACGGCGTCGGCCCCGTGCGCCACCGCCTGCCAGCTCCACAGCCGCATCAGCCCGGGGCGCTTGAGCGGGTTGACGTCGCGGGACGCGGTGTAGCTCGGCGTCTGCTCCATCAGCCAGAACGGCTGCCCGTCCTTGAGCCCGCGCATCAGGTCGTGGGTGAGCGCCATCCGCGCCTGCGACGTGTCGTCCGGCGGGTAGTTGTCCCACGAGGCGAAGTCGAGGTGCGGCGCCCAGCGATGGTAGTCGATCGGCCGGTACATGCCCATGAAGTTGGTGGTCACCGGCGTGTGCGGGTCGTACTCGCGGATCGCCCGCTTCTCGTCGCGGAAGTTGGCGAGCATCGCGTCGGACATGAAGCGCAGGTAGTCGAGCGTGATGCCCTGGAAGGCGGTGTGGTCGGGCCCGCGCCAGTGCTCTGTCAGCGCGGACGGCGGCTCGATCTCGTCCCAGTCGGTGAACGTGTGCGACCAGAACGTCGTGTTCCAGGCCGCGTTCAGCCGCTCCAATGTGGAGTACCGGTCGCGGAGCCAGCCGCGGAAGGCGGCCGCGCAGAGGTCGCAGTAGCAGGCGCCGCCGTACTCGTTGCCGACGTGCCAGGCGATGACGGCGGGGTTCGCGGCGTACCGCTCCGCGATGCGGCGGGCCATCTCGGCGGAGAGCCGGCGGAAGACCGGGGAGCTGGGGCAGGCGTTGTGCCGCTGCCCGTACCGGTGGCGCCGCCCCTCGAAGTCGGTGCGGTTGACCTCCGGATGCGCCTTCGCCAGCCACGGCGGCAGCGCGCCGGTGCCGGTGGCGAGGCAGATCTGGCGCCCCTCGGCGGCGGACCGCTCGACGATGCGGTCGAGCGTGGTGAAGTCGTACACGTCCGGGGCGGGCTGGGTCTGTGCCCAGGTGAAGACGCCGAGCGTCACGGTGTCGATGCGGGCGCTGTCGAAGAGCAGGTGGTCCTGCTTCCAGACCTCTTCCGGCCACTGCTCGGGGTTGTAGTCCCCGCCGTACGGCACCTTTGACGTACGCGGAAGGCCGGTCATGTGGTGAATTCCTCCTGGATCGTCGTGATCATCGGGCGTGAGGTCAGCAGGAGCACGAGCACCAGGAGGGAGCCGAGGAGGGCGACCACGGCCTCCGACGTGGCCGCCGTGAGCAGGGCGGTCAGCACCAGCAGGAGGGCGTTGCCGAGCGTGACTCCGGGCGCCCGGCCGAGGAAGAGCAGCGCGAGGCGGGCGACGTCGACGGTCCGGAAGTCGAAGAGCGAGGTGATCACCAGGGCGTTGCCGAGCCAGAGCGTCACCGCGATCCCGACCGCGACGAGTAGCCCGGCCCACCAGCCGGGCACGTCCGCCGCGCCGAAGTTGGCGAGGTTGAGCCCGATGACCGTGAGCCAGGCGAGGCACGGGGCCCAGACCTTCAGGCTGGCCAGCGCGTTGAGCCGGTAGCCACGCCAGAACGCCGCGGCCGGACGCAGGTCGGTGAGGTCGCCGCTGCGGTGGCGCAGGGCGTACAGCGCGGCGGAGAGCGCCGGGCCCAGCGGCAGCGCGCAGGCGGCGACCAGCGGGAGGTTGCTGCTGTCGGCGGCGAGCAGCACCAGCGGTACGAGCCCGGGCAGCGTGGCGAGCAGGAAGAGCAGCTCGACGACCAGGAGCGTGTAGACAAGTGCCGCGGCCTGGGAGAGCGGCCCGTTGCCGAAGTGGCGCCGCCGCGCGCTGGTGGTGCTCATCCCGCTGCCTCCTGATCCTCGCCGAGGCCCAGTAGCCGGTTGTCGTCCCACCACGGCGGGGTCTCGTCGGCGACCGGGTCGATCTCCACCAGGGTCACCTCGTGGCGGTCGAGGACGAGATCGAGGTCGATCCGCCCGGCCGCGATCGGCAGGCTCTGGTGGCGGCGCACCGGCTCGGCCACCTCGCGCAGCACGTCGAGCTGCCGCCGGTCGGGGGAGCGTGGCCGGCCCATCTCCGACCAGGCCGCCCAGGCGTTGCCGGCCTCCTCGCTCACCGACGAGCGGAGCGCGAACGCTGTCCCTTGTGGAGCGCCCAGCGGGATCGACAGGCGGATGGTGTGCCCGACCGGCGACAGGTCGAGCCCGCTCACGTCCACCGGCGCCCACGCCAGCACCGTGACCCGGCCGCTCTCGTCGCGCGTCACCAGGTGGTCGAGGCCGCGGGAGAGGACCAGCGAGCCCATCCGGGCCATGAACGCGTACAGGTGGTAGGTCGGCTTCTTGATCTGGCAGTGGGTGAGCAGCCCGAAGCCGCCGTGTAACAGCGCGGCCGGCACGCCCACCTCCTCGAACATGTCGCTGAACGTCCAGTACGAGAAGGAGTCGACCAGGTCGCCGCCGGTGGCCAGCACCGGGGCGAGGTACGCGGCGTGGAAGGCGGTGTCGTGCACCGGGTTGTCCGGCCGGTACGAGGAGTTGAACTCGGTGATGTGTACCGGCAGCCCGGCGAGCGGTGTGTCGTGCAACTGCCGGCCCGGCCCGGCGAACTGCTCCAGCAGGCGGCTCGCTGGCGCCAGCCGTTGGTGCGTACCGAAGGGCACGTGCTGGGCCGGCCCTGAGGTGTACGCGTGCTGGCTGACGAAGTCGACGGGCACCGAGCGGGCGGTGACGAAGTCGGCGAAGCGGATCAGCCAGTCGCCGGCCGACGGGGCGAGGGCCGGGCCGCCCACCTGGAGGCCGGCGTCGACCTCCTTGACGGTGTGCGCGGTCAGCTCGTACAGACGGTGGTAGGCATCCTGGTCGGCGCCGGCCCAGAACTCCTTGAGGTTGGGCTCGTTCCACACCTCGATCGGCCAGCCGCGGACCTCGTCGAGCCCGTACCGGTCGACGAGGTGGGCGAGCGTGGCGCGGACCAGGTCGGCCCACTCGGGCCAGGAGCGCGGGGGCGTGACGTTGCCGCCCCACCAGAAGATCGTCTGGTCGCCGGAGGCCAGCTCGGCGGGCATGAAGCCAAGCTCCACGAAGGGCTTGACGCCGAGGTCGAGGTAGGCGTCGATCACCTGGTCGACGTACGTGAACGAGTGGTGGACGCGCCGCTCGCCGCCGTGCTGGTACGGCCGGTAGATCCCGACGCCGTCGCTCAGCAGCCCGTGGCCGCGGATGTGCCGAAAGCCGATCTCGCGCTGGATCAGCGCGAGCGAGTCCTGGTAGTCACGCCGGAGGGCGAGCTCGAACCGGCCGGTGCCGACGCAGACGCGCCAGGCGTCGGTCAGCCGGCCCGAAGGCTGCCGTGGCACCTTGATCCGCATTCCCGTCCTTCGTGCGATGCGGCCGGCCGCGCTCGCCGGTGAGCGCGGCCGGACCTCCGATTCGGTTTAGCCGTGTTCCTTCTTGTACCGTTCCTGTGCCTTGTCGACCAGCGCCATGTACTGGTCCATGTTCTTGCTCTTCAGCTCGGTCACGTACGCGTCCCACTCGGAAAGCGGCCGCTGGCCGAGGATGAACCTCAGCGTCTGCTGGAAGACGTAGTCCTTGAGCCCCGTCTCCCAGAGCGAGGCCTGCTCGCGCTCCTCGTCGGTGAACGGAGCCGGCGGAGGCAGGACCCACGGCGCCTGCTTCCGCGGGCCGACGACCTTCTGGTACTCCTGCTCCTCCGGCGAGAAGAACGCCTGCACCAGCTCGGGCTTGCCGCCGTACGCGAACACGCCGTTGTAGAAGCCGAAGTCCTTCTGGAGGTGCTTGGGGGCGTTCGGGCGCAGGCCGATGACGTTGACGTCCTCGGCGAGCTGGTGCTTGCCGGAGGCGTCCTTGGTGAACGTGGTGCCCTCGACGCCCCACTTCGCGAACTCCTGGCCGGCATCGGAGTAGAAGAGCCAGTCGATGAACTGCATCATGGCCACGAAGTTCTTGTTGTCCTTGGCCTTCGACGAAATCATCACGCCGTTTTCCAGGCGGCTTTGCGGGTTGATCTCACCGGCCGCGCCGATGAGCAGCGGGATCTTCGTGAGCTTGGCGTTCGGGATGGTCTTCGCCAGGTCCGGCCGGTAGTCGTTCACCAATGTCTGCGCGTTCGAGCTGATCACGAAGGACTTGCCGTTGGCGAGCTTCTGCCGGGCCTCGTCGTCGTTCTGGGTGAAGCTCTCCGGGTCCATCAGCTTCTCGGTGACGAGCTTGTTGAGGTACTCGACCCACGCCTTGTACTGGGGGCTGGCGCCCGCGTAGAAGTACTTGCCGGTGCTCGCGTCCCACCTGGCGTGCTGGTAGTCCCAGCCGCCGGGCGCGCCGTACGCGGAGCCGAGCACGTTGAAGAGCGCGCCGCCGGGCGTGGGGATGTTCCACCGGTCGGAGAAGGGGTAGACGTCGGGGTGCGCCGCCTTCATCGCCTTGAGCACCGTGTAGAGGTCGTCCCAGGTCTTCGGCACCTCGAGGTTGAGCTGTTCAAGGATGTCGGTGCGGATCGCCAGCGAGTAGTCCTGCCATGGGTTCTGGTGCAGGCCGGGCAGTAGATAGTACTTACCGTCCGCCTGCCGCAGCGTGTCGATCTCCGGCCCGAGGCTCCACTTCTCGACCTTGTCCTTGTAGTTGGGCATCAGGTCGACGTAGTCGCTCACCGGCAGGATCGCGCCCGAGGAGACGAATGCGTCCTCCTGGTTGGGGTAGGTCTTCGGGATGATCAGCGGAGCGTCGCCGGCGCTGATCATCACGCTGCGCTTCTGCTCGTAGTCGCTCAGCGGCACGGTGACCGCGTCGATCTTGATGTTGGTCCGGTTGCTCAGCTCCTGCCAGAACAGCCAGTCCGCCTTGTACGGGTAGTTGGGGTGGTTGTTGTAGAGCATCGAGAACGTGAGCGGTTCGGTCGCCTTGAACTGGACGCCGACGCCATAGTTCTCCATGGAGCCGGCCTTGTTGGCGGAAATCTCCTCGGCGGGATCGCTGTCCTCACCGCAGGCGGTGAGCCCCAGCGTGAGAGCGAGCGCGCCGGCCGCTACGGCCGCCGCGCGACGCCGGGTTCGTAGGAACATCAGCACTGTCCTTTCTGGAGGATCAGTATTTCGGTGGGGGTGAAAGGGCTTGCGCGGTCAACCCTTCACAGCGCCGAGCATGATGCCGGAGACGAAGTACCGCTGGACAAAGGGATAGACCGCGAGGATGGGCAGGGTGGTGAGGATGATGGTGACCGACTGGATGGTGGCGTCGACCTGCACCTCGTCCGCCTCCGCGATGGCGCCGGCGTTTTCGGCGCCCGTTGCCCCGGCGATGAGGTTGCGTAGGTAGACCGTCACCGGGAAGAGGTCCAACCGGTCCATGTAGAGGAACGCGGAGAACCAGGAGTTCCAGAAGGAGACCGCGTAGAAGAGCACCATCGTGGCGACGATCGCCTTCGACAGCGGCAGCACGATCCGGAGCAGGATTCCGTACGTGCTGAGCCCGTCGACGGCACCGGCTTCCTCGAGTTCGAGGGGCAGGCTCTCGAAGAACGCCTTCATCACCAGGAGGTTGAAGACGCTGATGGCGTTCGGCAGCGCGATCGCCCAGACGCTGTTCTTCAGGCCGAGGCTGGTCACCAGCACGTAGTTGGGGATCAGGCCGCCGTTGAAGAACATCGTGAAGACCGCGACGCCGACCAGGAAGTTGCGGCCCTTGAGGTGCTTCTTCGAGAGGACGTACGCGTAGCAGGTCGTCAACACGATCGCGACGGCGGTGGCGACGACTGTGTAGAAGACGGTGTTGCGGTAGTTGATCCAGAAAAGGGAGTCGGACATCACGTGCCGGTAGCCGGTGATGTCCCAGCCCTTCGGGATGAGGTTGACCTTGCCCGCGATGATGTACGACTGGTCGCTGAGCGAGCGGGCCACGATGTTGACGAAGGGGTACAGCGTCACGATCACGACGCCGGTCAGGATGACCGCGTTGAAGCCACGAAAGACGCGGTATCCCCGGCTGTCCCGCGGACCCCGCGGCTTCCGGCGGACGGTGAGCCGGGGCTTGGCGATGGTCACCACAGGCTCGTCCCCACTGTGCGACGGGAAATGGTGTTGGCGGCCAGCACGAGCACCAGGCCGATCAGCGCCTCGAAGAGGCCGATGGCGGCGGCGTAGCTGAGGTTGCCGGAGACGATGCCGACCCGGTACAGGTAGGTGGCGATGACGTCAGCGGTCGGATAGGTCAGGGGGTTGTAGATCAGCAGGATCTTCTCGAAGCCGACCGCCATGAACGTGCCGATGTTGAGGATCAGCAGCGTGATCATGGTCGGCCGGATGCCCGGAAGCGTCACGTGCCAGGTCTGGCGCCACCGGTTCGCGCCGTCGATCCGCGCCGCCTCGTAGAGGTCTTCGTCGATCGTGGTGAAAGCGGCGAGGTAGAGGATCGTGCCCCAGCCGACGGTCTGCCACGCCTCGGACGAGACGTAGATCGTGCGGAACCACTCGGCCCGCTGGAGGAACGGGACCGGATCGGCGCCGAACGCCTGCACCGCCTGGTTGATCACGCCGTCCATGGAGAGCATCTGGCCGAGGATGCCGGCCACGATCACGATGGAGAGGAAGTGCGGCAGGTACGACACCGACTGCACGAACCGCTTGAGGTAGCGGGTCCGCACCTCGTTGAGGAGCAGGGCGAGCACGATCGGGAGCGGGAAACAGACCATCAGCGTCGCCGTGCCGAGGATCAGCGTGTTGGTGAAGACGTCCCAGAACGTCGGGTCGTTGACGAACATCTTCACGTAGCGCAGGCCGACCCAGTACTCGCCGAGGATGCTGCCACCGGGCTGGAACCGCCGGAACGCGATGACGTTGCCGATCATCGGCGCGTACCGGAAGATCGCGAAGAACACCAGGGGCAGGATCGCCAGCGAGTACAGCTGCCAGTCCTTGCGGATCGCCCGCCGCCAGCCGCCCCGGCGCTTGCGCACCTTGCGGGTCACGGGCGGGAGCGGCGGCTCCGCCAGCGCTGTCGGCGGTGGGTCGAGTATCTTCGGGGCACTCATGGCCGTCCCCGCTTCGCCGCGGGCGACCACGAGGTTTCAAGAACGCCGTGCCTGATGACTCGGTCGCTTCGCTCACTCATGCGGTGCCCTCTCTCGCCCCGTGCCCCTCCCGAGCGGCCTGCGGCGCCGGCACGGCGCGATCCACACGCGCCAGGGCCAGGAGGCGGCGGTGGTGGCCGACCTCGCGTTCGGTGCCGGTGAGGCGCAGCGGCAGCGCGGTCACCAGGTCGCCGCTCGACCGTCCAAAGCGGAGCTCCACGTCGCCGGGCTCCACGACGCGCCGCCCGTCCACACCGGTGAAGGCGGTCAGGTCGGCGGAAACGGTGAACGTCACGCGGGCTGCCTCGCCCGGCTCCAGCGACACGCGGGTGAAGCCGACGAGCCGGACCACCGGGCGCGTGACCTGGGCGACCGGGTCGTGCAGGTAGAGCTGGACCACCTCGGTGCCGGCCCGCTCGCCGGTGTTGCGGACCGTCATCCGTACGGTCGCCTCGCCGTCGACCGGCCACTCGGTGTCGCCGGAGGCGTCGCACCACTCGAACGTCGTGTAGCTCAGGCCGTGCCCGAACGGGAACACCGGCGTCGGGTCCACAGAGGACACCTGAGTGCGGCGGCCCAGCGGCGGCGCCAGGTAGGTGGCGGGCAGGCCGCCGGCGTCCCGAGGTACGCCGACCGGCAGGCGGCCGGAGGGGTTGACCGCGCCGGTGAGCACCTCGGCCAGCGCCTCCCCGCCCCGCTGCCCGGGGAAGAAGGCCTGCACGATGCCCGCCGCCGCGGCGTACTCGTCGCCGATCGCGTACGGCCGGCCGGTGAGCAGCACGAGCACCACCGGCGTGCCGGTGGCGAGCACGGCCCGTACCAGCTCGGCCTGGACGCCGGGCAGGTGCAGGTCGACGGCGTCGCAGCCCTCGCCCGACGTGCCCCGCCCGAAGAGCCCGGCACGGTCGCCGACGGCCACCACGCAGACGTCGCTCGCGGCCGCGGCGGCCACGGCGGCGGCGATGCCGGAGGCGTCGTCGCCGCTGATCTCGCAGGCCGGCTCGTACACCAGGCCGGGCACGAGCCGGCCGAGGGCCGTGCGCAGCGTCTGGATCTCCACGCCGACCTCGTGGTCGGGGTGCCGTACGCCGACGTGCGTGGGGAACGCGTAGCAGCCGAGCATGGCGAGCGGGTCGTCGGCGACCGGGCCGATCAGGGCCACGCGGGCCGCCGGCGCGAGCGGGAGCACGGCGCCCTCGTTGCGCAGCAGCACGATCGACTGGCGGGCCAGGCGCAGGGCGATGTCGCGGCCGGTCTCGTCGTCGAGGCACAGCCCGTCGGCGTCCTCGGGGAGCGGCTGCCAGCCCTCGTCGAGCAGGCCCAGCTCGGCCTTCTGGGCGAGTACGCGGTGGGCGGCGCGGTCGATCAGCGCCTCGTCGACCGCGCCGGCGCGGACGGCCTCGACCAGCGCCGGCCCGAACGCGTCGACCGTGGGCAGCTCGACGTCGATGCCGGCGCGCAGGGCGAGCGCGGCCGCGTGCACCGCGTCGGCGGCGACGGCGTGCAGCGTGAGCAGGAACTTCACCGCGAAGTAGTCGGAGACGACCGTGCCGGTGAAGCCCCACTCGGCGCGCAGCAGCCCGGTCAGCAGGGCCTCGTCGGCCGCGGCCGGTACGCCGTCGACGTCGGTGTACGAGTTCATCACCGAGCGGGCACCGCCGAGCCGCAGCGCCATCTCGAACGGCGGCAGGACCACGTCGGCCAGCTCGCGTCGCCCCATCGGTACGGGCGCCAGGTTGCGCCCGCCCCGGGAGGCCGAGTAGCCGGCGAAGTGCTTGAGCGTGGCGACGACACCGGCGCGCTCGAGCCCTCGCACGTACGCGGCGCCGACGCTGCCCACCAGGTACGGGTCTTCGCCGATGGTCTCCTCGGTGCGGCCCCACCGGTAGTCGCGGGTCACGTCGAGTACCGGTGCCAGCCCTTGGTGCACGCCGGCGGCCCGCATCGACCGGCCGATGTGCCCCGCCATCTCCTCGACCAACTCGGGGTCGAACGCGGCGCCCCAGCCGAGCGGCGTGGGGTAGGCGGTCGCCCGCCAGGTGGCGAAGCCGGTCAGGCACTCCTCGTGCACCTGCGCGGGGATGCCGAAGCGGCTCTTCGCGACGATCTCCGCCTGGGAGACCGCCAGCGAGCGGGCGCCCTGCACCGGGTCGACCGGCGCGGTGCCGAACGGCCTGGTCAGCTGGCCGAGACCGTGCTGGATCACGGTGCTCCACGGCACGCCGTCCATCATGTCGGCCTGGTGTGGCGCGACACCACCGCCCGAGGCGTCGGCACCTACCCAGACCCCCACAAGCTGGGCGATCTTTTCTTCGAGCGTCATCTCTGGCAGGAGCGCGTCCGCTCGCTCGGCGGGCGAGAGCGCGGGGTCCCGCCACCGCCTGGTCGCGGGCGCGAGTTCGGTCTCGACCGGTACCTGACCTGCCATGCCAACCCTTCGATCGACGAGCGGCGAGAGAACGCCACTCCGTGCGAAAGCCTTCGAAAGTTTCCGCAAAAACTCCGTTACATCTAGCGGCAAATTAGGCGTCGTCGCCGATCGATGTCAAGAGGCTCGATTGCAATGGTCAACTTGGTGTATGGTCCGTGGGTCATGCCCTGGGCGCGGCTGCCCCCGGCCTTGGCGAGGCTGGCCTTGGTCGGGTCGCCCGTGGCGGAGTCTGCCGAAACTTCCGAGTAGGCTGCGTGAGTTTTCGATGACTGTTCCCCGTCCGGTCACCAAGCCCGGATCCGCCACCATCGCGACCATCGCCGGCGAGGTCGGCGTCTCCGTCACGACCGTGTCCAAGGTCCTCAACGGACGCGCGGACGTCGCGCCCGAGACCCGCGCGCGCGTCGAGGCCAGCCTCGAGCGCCACCGGTACCGCCGCCGCGCCACGCGCCAGCCGCCCACCGCCCACCAGATCGACCTGGTGTTCCACGAGTTCGGCACGGCCTGGGCCATGGAGATCATCCGTGGCGTGGAGACGGTGACCGCCGCCGCCAAGGTCGACATCGTGCTCTCCCAGTTGGACGGCGCGCACAGCCCGCCCCAGCACTGGCTCGACGCCGTGCTCGCCCGCCGCCCGCTCGGCGTGGTGCTCGTGCTCTGCCACCTTTCCCAGGCACAGCAGCGCCAGCTCCAGCGGCAGCGCATACCGTTCGTCGTGGTCGACACCGACAGCGCGACGTCGGCCTCCGTGCCCACCGTCGGCTCCAACAACTGGAACGGCGGGCTCCTCGCCGCCCGCCACCTGCTGGCGCTCGGACACCGCCGGATCGCGGTCATCTCCGGCCCGGAAGACGTGCTGTGCAGCCGGGCCCGGGTCGCCGGCTTCCGCTCCGCGCACGACGAGGTCGGCGTACCGGTCGATCCGGAGCTGGTGCGCTACGGCAACTTCGCCGCGCACAGCGGCAACGACCACGGGCTGGAGCTGCTCCAGCGCCCCGACCGCCCGACCGCCATCTTCGCCGGGTCGGACATCCAGGCCCTGGGGGTCATGCGCGCGGCACGCCGGCTCGGCCTGGACGTGCCACGCGACCTGTCCGTGGTCGGCTACGACGACCTGCCGGTCGCCACCTGGGTCGGCCCGGCGCTCACCACCGTCAACCAGCCGCTGCGCGACATGGCCGGCACCGCGACCCGGATGCTGCTCGACCTCGCGCGCGGGGAGGAGCCGGCGACAAGCCGGATAGACCTGGTCACCGAGCTGGTCGTGCGGGAGAGCACAGCGCCCCCAGGGCCGGAAGGGCCGCAGCGCAGGAGCGAAGCGAGCAGTTCGGACGGTGCGGTGCGCGACGGGCGGGCGGTCTGATGGCGCTCTTCGACCTCCCCCTCGACCAGTTGGAGCGGTACGCGCCCGCGGTGATCGAGCCGCCCGACTTCGACGCCTTCTGGCAGTCCACTCTGGATCAGGCTTCGGTCAAGCCGGTCCTCGTCGACGTACGGCCGCACCGAAACGAGCTGTCGCTTGTGGATAGTTGGGACGTGACGTTCGCCGGCTTCGACGGCGACCCGGTGCGCGCCTGGTACACGCGACCGGCCGGGGTGGACGATCCGCTGCCGGCCGTCGTGGAATACCTCGGATACGGCCGGGGGCGCGGGCTTCCGCACGAGCGTCTGACGTGGTCGGCCGCAGGATACGCCCACCTGCTGATGGACTCGCGTGGACAGGGCGGGCAGTACGGCACCGGTGGCGACACGCCCGATCCGCACGGCAACGCGCTCGGCGGCCCGGGTCCCGTCACGCGGGGCCTGCTCAGCCCGTACGACTACTACTACCGCCGGCTCATCACCGACGCCGTACGCGCGGTCGAGGCGGTCCGCGCTCTGCCCGGCGTCGACCCGGAGCGGGTCGCGGTGACCGGCAACAGCCAGGGCGGCGGGATCGCGCTCGCGGTCGCCGGGCTCGTGCCCGACCTGGCCGGGCTGGTCATCACCGCGCCCTTCCTGTGCCACATCCAGCGGGCGATCGACATCACCGACGCCGCGCCGTACGGCGAGATCGTCACGTTCCTGGCCGTGCATCGCGAGGCCGAGGAGGCGGCGCGGCGCACTCTGTCCTACGTAGACGGTGTGTGCTTCGCCCGCCGGGCCACCGCGCCGGCGCACGTCGGCGTGGGGCTCCGCGACACGGTGTGCCCGCCCAGCACCGTGTACGCCGCCTACAACCAGTACGGCGCCGACGACCGCGCGCTGTACGCGTACCCCTTCAACCACCACGAGGGAGGCGAGGCGGTGCACGTCCGCCGGCAGCTCCGGTGGCTGCGCTATCACCTGGAGTGACCGCACGCTGCGGCTCACTCGTGATCGCCGGGCTCCTCGCCGCGTAGCCGGCGCCGCCGGGCCCGCGTGTCGTCTTCCAGGGCCTGGGCCCGCTCGTTCCGCCCAAGTTGACGGAGCGTGGACGCGAGGTTTTCCGCCGAGACGAGCGTGTCCGGATGGTCGGGGCCGAGGACCCGCCGCCGCCGTTCGAGCGTGTCTTCGTCGAGGGCCGCGGCGCCTTCGTGGTCGTTGAGCCCGCGCAGGTTTACCGCGAGGTTGTTGGCCGAGGTCAGCGTGTACAGGTGGTCGGCGCCGAGGGTGCGCCGTCGCCGTTCGAGCGTGTCTTCGTTGAGCGCGCGGGCCTGCTCGTACTCGCCGGCCTCCCAGAGGTTGGTGGCCAGGTTGTGCGCGGAGACCAGCGTGGACTGGTCGTCTTCGCCGAGCGTGCGGCGGCGGCGCTCCAGGAGGTCTTCGTTGAGGACGCGGGCCGCCTCGTGCTCGCCCATCTGCCAGAGCGTGACGGCCAGGTTGTTGGCGGAGACCAGCGTACGGGCGTCGTCGTCGCCCAGGCTCTTCCGACGCTGGGCGAGGGTCTGTTCGTTGATCGCCCGCGCCTGTGCGTAGTGGCCGAGGCTGCGGTGTGCCTCCGCCTCCTGGTTGGCCGCCCACAGCGTGTGGACATCGTCCGGGCCGAGGCGTTCCAGCCAGCCGCGGTGCCAGGCGGCGGCCCAGAGAAGGGCGGTGGCGTAGTCGCCGCGCATCAGCAGGTACCACAGCGCGTTGCAGGCGGTGGAACGGATCTTCTCGCCGGCGGTCGCCGGGTCGAGGGCGAGCAGGTGCGGCAGCAGCGCGGTCCAGGCCGGCCAGGAGCGCGGATCGGTGCCGTCGTCGCCCGGCTCGGCCGCCGCGACGAGCCGCTCGACGAGCTGCCGGTACTCGGCCCACTCCGCCGGCGCCTGCTGGTCACGCAGGACGGCCTGGGTCAGCCGGTGCAACTGGATGGTGTGCTCGGTGATCCGGGCCAGGCCGAGCTGGGCCAGCCGCCCGAGGCTGCGGTGGAAGGCGAACGAGGTGGCCGCCACCGCGGCCAGCGTCTCGCCGAGCACCTCCTCCGGGGCGGCCGAAAACCACGGCAGCGGGATGGGCTCCGGCGCGAGGTGGGCGCAGAGGTGAAGCAGGCGTACGGCCGCCGGGTCCTTGGCCGCCAGGCGCCGGGTCGACAGCTCGACCGCCGCCGCGAGCGGTACGGGATAGCCCAGCGGTCGCCCCTCCGCCAGCAGCCGGTGCGCCTGGCCGTCCAGCTCGGCGAGGTACGCGGCGACCGGGATGCGGATCTCCTCCATCAGGCCGACCGCCTGCGCCAGCGCCAACGGCAGGTCGCCCAGCGCGTGGGCCAGCCGGTCGGCGTCCCCCGGCGAGAGGGTCGGCAGGTACTGCCGGATCAGCGCCACCGACTCGGCGCGGGCGAACACGTCGACGCTCACCGCCGCCGCCATCCCGCGGAATCCCGCGCTCCGCGAGGTGATCACGGTGTGGCCGGTCTGCGGGGGCAGCCACGGCTCCAGGTCGTGCGCGGTCTCCACGTTGTCGAAGACGATCAGCCACCGGGACAGCCGGCGCAGCCGGGCCATCACGGTGCGGGCGGTGGTGGCGTCGGCGGTGCCCGCCTGTACCCAGCCCATCTCCGAGCCGAGCGCGGCGACCTGCTCGCCGATCAGCTCGGGCCGCTCGGCGTCGATCCACCAGACCAGGTCGTAGTCGCCGGCGAACAGGTGCGCGTACTCGATCGCGAGCTGGGTCTTGCCGACACCGCCCATGCCGTGCAGCGCCTGCACCACCGCGCGGTCGCCACTGGTGAGCCGCTCGCGCAGCCCGGCCAGCAGCGCGGTACGCCCGGTGAAGGCACTCAGCCGGGGCGGCACGTTCCACACCTGGGGCAGCGAGCCGGGCAGCCGCGAGACCGCTACCGCGCCCGGGAAGGGCACCGGGCCGGTCGGGCGCCTCGGGCCGAGCACCGCGGAGAGCACGGCGTCGCGGGCGTGCGCCTCGTCGAGCCCGAACAGGTCCACATAGACCAGTGGCGCGAGGACCGGCGGCGGCTTCACGTCTTCCAGGCGGAGCGGCACCAGGCGCCGCCGCCCCTCCGCGTCCGGGCGCTGCGCCAGCACGGCGGTCCACTCGTCGCCGGTGAACCGGTCACGCTCGAAGTACGCCTTCGAGTACAGCGCGACCACCTGGCCCGCGGTGAGCGCGTCGTTCATCTTCAGCACCGCGTTGCTGCCCGGCGCCCAATCCCACACATCCAGCTCCACCGTGCGGCCGGCGGCCTCCACCTGGGACGCGACCCACTCCGCCCACGGACGGTCCGGACCCGCGTAGCTGACAAATACGTCAACTGGCATGCAGGCACCTTGCCATCAACCTCGGGCGGGGAGAGTCGGCTGACCGACACGCGGGACGCGTCACGTGGGCGGCGGTTCGAGGTCACAGCTCAGCCGGGACCAGTTGGCCGCCGCCACGGTGTTGGGGTGGTCGTTGCCCAGCACACGGCGGTAGCTGGCCATCAGCGACTCCATCAGCGCGTTGGCGCCGGGCCGATCGCCGTCGGCCCGCCGGCTGATCGCGAGGTTGCTGCCCGCGGCGAGAGTGTCCGGATGCTCGGCGCCGAGCACCTGGCGGATCCGTGGGTACGCCTGCTCGTCGCTGGCCCGGGCGCCGCCGAAGTCGCCGGACTGGAACAGCTCGTCGCCGAGGTTGACCGCGGCCACCAGCGTGTACGGATGGTCCGGCCCGACCGTCGCGGTGAAGCGCTCGACCACCATGCTCGTCAGCTCGCGTGCGGCCGCCAGGTCGCCCGCCTTGCGCATGAAGATGGCGAGGTTGTTGCCGTACGCGAGCGTGAACGCGTGGTCTTCGCCCATCGTCGAGCGGTACCACTCGTACACCGGAGTGGCCCGGCGACGGGCGCTCAGATCCTGGCCGAGGGCGGACTCGTCGGAGGCGAGGTTGATCGAGCAGGCGAGCGAGTCGGGATGCTGCGGACCGTGTACGCGCAGCGAGCGGGCGAGCGTGTCGGCGCTGAGCGCGTACGCCTGCTCGAACTCGCCGAGCTTGCGCAGCGTCACGGCGAAGTTTTTCGCGGCCCGCAGCGACTCGGGGTGGTCTTCGCCGAGCACGCGGCGGTGACCGTTGAGCGCGGTCTCCAGCACGCGGCGGGACTCCCGCAGGTCGCCGGTGTCGCGCAGGTCGCGCCCGTAGTTGCCGGCCGAGTAGAGCGTCCAGGGGTGCAGCTCGCCGTGTACGGCCCGGCGGCGCTGGAGCGTGCGCTCCTGGAGGATCAGCGCGCTGCGCAGGTCGCCGGCGAGGCGGAGCGAGATCGCCAGGTTGTGGCCGGCGGTGAGCGTACGCGGATGCTCCTCGCCGAACGCCTCCCGCCACCGCGACTCGATCTGCTCGTCGAGGTCGCGGGCCCGGGCCAGCTGCCCCAGCGCGCGCAGGTCGGCCGCGAGCCCGCCGCCCGCCATCAGCGTGTACGGATGGTCGTCGCCGGCGGTGCGGGTCAGCCGGCCGTAGACGTCGTCGTCGATGGCGTACGCCGCGGTGTAGTCGGCCTGGAGGCGCAGCGCGCAGGCGAGGTTGTAGCGCATCATGAGCGTCGGCTGGTCGTCGGGCCCGTGCGTGCGGTCCCACTGCGTGATCGCCCGCTCCGCGAACGCCTGCGCGGTCGGGTAGTCGGAGATCTTCCACAGGTAGCGGCCCATGTCGAGCACGAGCTGGCGGACGTGCGGCGAGTCGGAGTCGAGCACGCCGGAGCGGATCAGGTGTGGCCACAGGTCGGCGTAGACCGGCCAGTGCTCGGCGTTGTCGGCGTCGCCCGGATTGGCCGCGGCGAGGATCTCGTGCACCTGGTGCTGGTTTTCCGCCCGCTGCTCGGGGGTGAGCGTGGCCCGGATGATGGTCTGCATCAGGCGGTGCAACTGGATGCTCTGGCCTCCGCCGTCGTCGCCGCGGTCGGCGATCCGGCGGCGGACGGAGGAGGTGGGGCCGGGGCGGCCGGAGTCGACGCGGGCGAGCGCGTAGCGGCTGATCTCCCGCATGGCCCGCCCCACCAGCATCCGCTCGCGCAGCGACGGGTCGTATGGCAGCAGCGCCTCGATGAACCGGTCACTGTAGACGAGCGACACCGGGATCGGCTCCGGCGCGAAGAACGCGCAGATCTCCAGCAGCTTGGCGGCGGCCGGGCTGCGCTGGCGGAGGCTGTCGAGCGAGACCAGCCACGGCTGCGCCGAGCTGGAGCGGTAGTCGGGCGGCAGCTCCTCTTCGAGCATCTTCAGCGGCTGGGTCTCCAGCAGCTCCAGGTAGTGGGCGACCGGCATCGCGGTGGCGGCCAGCCAGGCGCCGGCCTGCTCGATGGCGAGCGGGAGGTCGCCCAGGCGCTCGGCGACCAGCTCGGCGTCGGTGTCGGACAGGTGTGGGATGCGCCGGTGCAGGAAGGCGATGCTCTCCTCCCGGGTGAAGACGCCGACCTCCACCACGTGCGCCTCGCGCGCCCACGCCTGGTCGCGGGTCGTGATCAGCACGTGGCCCGGGCCTTGCGGGAGGTATTCACGAAGCTGGGCCGGATCGTCGGCGTTGTCGAAGATGAGCAGCCACCGCCGGTAGGGACGCCCCTGGCGCAGCGCCTCCAGCCCGGCGCGCACGCGCTCGGTCACGCTGTCGCCGGTGGGGAGGCCGAGCTGATCGGCGAGGGACGCCAGCGAGGAGCGCACGACGCTGGTGAGCTGGGCAGAGACCCACCACACCACGTCGTAGTCGGCGCGGAATCGGTGCGCGTACTCCAGGGCGATCTGGGTCTTGCCCACGCCGCCGAGGCCGTGCAGCGCCTGCGGCACCACGGCCGTGCCGGTCGCGGAGAGGCGGTTGCGCAGTGCCTCCAGCGTGCGGCGGCGCCCGGTGAACGTGCCGTTGCGCTGCGGCACGCTCCACAGTGGTGGCTCCAGGGCCGGGAAGCGGCGGCGCGGGGTCTGGCCCTCCTCCCCGGCCGGCGAGGTGGTGGGGCGCGGGTAGATCGGCTGGTCGAGTGCTTCCAGCAGCACCTCGGTCGCGCGCTGCTCCGTGAGCCCGGCGAAGTCGACCGGCACACGGTCGTGGAAGGGCGGTCCGACCCGCACGTTGTCGAGCCGCACCGGTACGAGGAACGGAGTGCCGCTCACCGGGTCGCGGCTGGCGACCAGCTTCCACAGGTCGGCGGCGTTGGGCGACTGCACGTAGTCCTGGGAGAGCAGCACGATCGCCCGGGTCGCGTCGGCGAGGATCGCGGAGACGTCGCCACCGGAGTCGGATTCGGCTGGGAAGTCGACCTCGCGCATGGCGACCCGCAGCCCGGCGTCGTCGAGCTCGCCGCTGATCCACTCCGCCCACATCCGGTCGACCGCCGTGTAGCTGATGAACACGTCGGACGTGCCCGCGGGGCGGCGCCGCTCGAAGGCGGCCAGCCACCGCCGGCGTACGCGCTCGTCGAGCGGGGCGAGCTGCTGCACCTCGCCCTCGGTGATCACATTGGCCAGCCGCTCGTACGCCGCGAGCAGCGAGTTTTCCTGCCGGGACCGGTCGCCGAACGCGGAGAGGATCTCCTCGTACGCGTAGAACGGCTTGTACGGGATCTCGACGTCGCCCCAGTACTCGTTGACGTCTTCGGCGGAGCGCCGCCCGAGGAAGGGCGCGAAGCTCTGCCGCGCGTAGTCGCGACCCGCCTCCAGCTTGACCTGCTCGGCGTCTTCGACCCGCATCGGCACGGGGAGCAGCCGCACCGGGCGATCGGCGCGCTGCCGGTTGATCGACTTGGCGACGGAGAGGGCGCCGTCGATGCTCTGCGCGTTCATGGTGAAGCAGTCGACGACCACGTCGGGCAGGCGCACCGTGCAGATGCCGCCGCTGTCGCTGACGCCCGTGCGGCTGTCGATCAGCACGTAGTCGTAGTTTTCCCGCATGTTGCGGCGCAGCGCGTCGAGGAAGGTGTTGCCCGCCATCCGCTCGTAGAAGGCCGACCAGTCGAACGTGCTGACGATCCGCGTGTACGACGAGTCCTGCTGGCCGGCCGGGAGGAAGTCGAGGAACCCCTTGTCAGGGAACTGCCAGTCGAGCGAGACCGCGTAGCGCAGGACGTCGGCGTGTGACGCCAGCCACTCGGTGGTCTCCGAGTCGTGGATCGGCTGCATCATCGCGGTCGCGTAGTCGCGGATCATGTCGATCACGCCCGGCGAGGTGCGCAGGTGCTTGTCGAGCAGGAACGGGTGATAGTACTTGTGCAGCCCGGGGGACTCGAGATCCCAGTCGACCGCGAGCACGCGCTTGCCCTGGCTGGCCAGGATCCACGCGACGTTGGCGAGGGCCATGGTGCGGCCGGTGCCGCCCTTGTACGAGTAGAACGTGACGATGGTGCCGCCGTTGCTCTCCGTCACGAACGTGCCTCCTGTCGTGTGGACCCCGCCGTCATGGCGCGTCGAGCATGGGTCGGTCGGCGCTGGTCTCCCCACCGGGCTGGCGCTGGATGGTGCCGTTGACGAACATGCGGTTCATCGCCACCTCCAGCACGGCCGGCAGGTCGTGCTCGAACGCCTGGAAGGTGGGGATGTTGGACCGGTAGAGCTCGTCGTCGTCGGAGGTGCGGCGGAAGATCCGCCGGCACTCCTCGGACAGGCGCCGCCAGTGCTGCACCGTCTCCCGGTCTTCGAGGCTCCGCGGGATCAGCACGGCCGTGGTCGGCTCGCGCTCGCGGATCTCCCGGGCGTTGTAGGCGGTCAGCACCTGGCTGGCCTCCTCCAACTCGGTCACCCACGCGTCGACCAGCAACACGACGATCTGGTTGTGCTGGCTGGCCAGCTCGGCCCGCTCGGCCAGCTCCTCCAGGTCGGCGACCCGGGAGGCGAAGCTGCGGCTCTCCGCGATGCCGGAGGCGTACTCGGCGAGCGGGCTGGACCGAACGGGATGGTACGGAGCCCAGTCGCGCGGGCGGTCACCGTAGACCTGGCGGTCGGAGCGGACGGACAGCGCCTTGCTCCGGGTCAGGGCCGCGACGACGAAGTGGACCGTGAGAGGGTCGAGGGCGGCTGCCCCCTCAGATCCGTTGAGCGACTCGGTGCGGCTGGGCGGTGGTGCGTGGAAGATGCTCGGTGCGCTTTCGAGGTCGGCGTATCGGTGTCCTTCTGGGATCGGATGTGTCTCGGCGCTCTCCACGATCTGGCCGGCCAAGTCGAAGACGAACTCGCGGTAGGCGTCCTGATGGCGTTGCAGCCGCATCAGCTGGCGTACGCACGTGTCGCCGAGCAGGTCGGAGGAGAACTGGATGCGCGCCGCGACGGGATGCATCTTGCCGGGCGCGAGAGGAACCCAGAGTAACGGCTTGAGCGCTGAAGGCTCGATGCCGATCTCTTCCTGGTAGCGCGCGGCGCGATCGGCGAAGATCTGCCACTCCTGCCCACAGGGGCGGCTCAGGAAGTAGCGCGGGGACAGCAGCGCGATGAACGAACGGCACTGGGAGAGGGCATCCGCGAGCTCGGCCGACCACACGGTGCCCGCCTTCATGCGGGAGTCGATGAACCCCACCTCGGCGTCCTTGTGCAGACCCGCGCGGACGCGCACTTCCACGCTCAGATCGTTGTAGAACTGCCGGACCAGATCGTCTTCGTCGCCTCGGGCGTAGCTGAGAAAAAAGTACAGCAACCGCACCTCCGAGCCTTCGACAGAGCCTCGACCGGGGACCCGTCTCCGGCCAGAGACGGGTGGGCCAGTCGAGGGCGGGGCTCAGCTCGGGTCGAGCCGGTCAGCCCGGCTCCGCCGTGCCTGAAGCGCTCCGGCAGCGAGACGCTTAACGGTGAGTATAAATGCCGGAACCAAGGGCGACAGACCCCAAAATGCTCAGGCCCGGCGGGCTCCCGCGGGCCAGAGCACGACCACCGGCAGGCCCGCGGAGTGCGCGGTGCCGACCACGTCGGCGGTGTCGCCCAGCTCGCGTGACGGGCGGCCGTCCCACACCGCGAGGAGCAGCTCACTCTGGCGTACGACCTCTTCGCTGGCCGCCTTGAAGGCCCGCCGGTCGGAGCTGCGAAACGGCATGCGGGACACGTGAGTCGCCTTGCCCAGCAGACGGTCGAAGTCGTCCTGGTCGACAAGTCGCTCGCGGTAGTCGTCGGCGGGGAGTACGACCGCCAGCTCGCCGCCGCGCTCGATCACCGCACGGGCGAAGATCTGGTCGGCCCCGTCGCACAGGCAGGTGATGCCGCGGAGCCCGTCTCCCGCGTACCGCGCCAGCTCGGCGGTGAGTGCGTCGTACACCAGCTCGGCGGTGCCCCTGGCCAGGCGGGCGTGTCCGGTGATCCCGATGCGCGCCATCACGATCCCTTTCTCATCCGCACGATGCGGAAGCCGGAGTCGGCGAGCATCGAGGGCAGCTCGCGGATGGCGTCGGCGTTGACCGCCCGGATGTTGTCCGGCAGATCGGCCCAACCTCGGATCGCCGGATGAAGCATACGGGCGTCGTCGCGCTCCTCGGCGAACTGCCAGCCGTCGCGCAGGCGGGCCGCCAGCCACCGCTCGTGCTCCATGCTGGCCAGCAGGGTGAGCTCGGGCGAGGTGAGCGTGTGCTCGCCGCCGGCGGCCACGCGTGGCGCCAGTACGCAGCCGATCGCCCGCAGCTTGCGGCCGATGTCGGCGGCCTGGGCGCGGTTTTCCTGCTTGAGCCGGTCGGGCAGGCGCCCCCAGGACACGATGGACGGTGCCTCGTCGGGCCCCTCACCGCGCCGCTGCCGGGCGACCAGGTAGCTTTCGTGGATCACACGGGCCAGTCGCTCGCCGAGGTCGTCGCGGATCAGGCCGGGGGCGCAGGCCGCGTCGACCACGCCGAAGAGGCGCAGCGTGCCGGAGACCTCGTCGAAGATCCGCTCGTCACGGGCGCCGTCGAAGGCGGTCTGCAACGTGGCGAGCTGATCCTGCCGGACGATCACCGAGCCCCGGCCGCCCTGCCACAGGCGGTCGGCGATCAGCGCGGTCTTCAGCGCCAACTGCTCGTCTTCGTAGCAGATGAAGACCCGGTCGGGGGCTTCCGGTGCGGTCTTCTCGGCGAGCATCGCGAGCAGGTTTTCGTCGTACGGCGTCAGCTCGCACGCCTTGCTGAGGAACGGGTATCGGAAGGTCAGCTCGTCGATCACCGAGGTGGCCGCGTCGTCGACCACCGCCACCTCGACCCGCCACATCCCGGCCGGGGCGAGCACGCGCCACTGCCGGGCGATCTCCACCATGATGGCGCGGCCGAACGTGGTGGCGCCGACGACGAGAAACCGCGGTGGCCGGTCGAGCGGCGGGATGATCGGCTCCTTGGCGAGCAGGTGGCGCGCGGCCAGGTCGTCGATGTTGAAGAAGTCGAGGCGGATCGCCGGCGGCTCGCTCGTGCCGAGGTGGCGGGCCTGGAGGGCCAGGCAGAGCTCGGGGTCCTGCACCTGGGCGTACACCGCCAGAGGGCGCTCGCCACGATCCCGCCGGCCGGCCGCGAGCGCGATGGCGGTGTTGGTGGCGCTGTCTTCGGTGCAGGCGTACAGCGCGCTGGCGTGCGCGACGCCGGCCGCCCGGAGCACGTCGGGGTTGCGGGCGTCGCCGAGCACCTGCAACGGAGCCCGGCGGCCGGAGCTCTCGACCCGGCTTTCGGCGATCTGTACGACCCGGTGGCCGGTCGCTCGCAGCTGCCGGGAGAGGCTTGTCGCCATCGGGCCGTCGCCGCAGATCACCACGTGACCGCGGGCACGTCGGGCGCGCAGCCGCTGCGCCTCCGCCGCGAAGAGCAGCCGGAGCGCCTCGACCAGCGCGTAGAACGTGACGCCGGGCGCGGCGAAGCGGGCGATCTCCAGGGGCACCGGGTAGGGGCCGGTGTCGCCGGACGCGGGCAACTCGAGCACGAAGAGCTGCAAGGAGGCGTACAGCACGTCGGTGAACTGGGCTGAATCGCCCATATACTGATGAAGCCCAATGTATCCAAACAGGAGGGACAATGCGGCGGCGGCGGTGAAAATGGCGCGCATGCCGACGACTGGCGTATATCGCTTCTCGCCGGCCACCTCCACCTCCTATCCGATGCGTAGCCATTGTATGACTCAAAGCGATCTATGGGCTCCGTGATTTTGTTCAACAGCGCTGTACGATGCGGGCGTGGCCACTGCTCTTCCGCCGGTCGGCGAGCGCATCCGCGAGGCGCGGCTGCGGCACGGCATGAGCCTGCGCGCCCTGGCCCGGGCGGTGGGCGTCTCCGCGAGCCTGATCTCCCAGATCGAGACGGGCAAGAGCCGCCCGTCGGTCAGCACGCTGTACGCGATCACCAAGGCGTTGGGGATCTCCGTCGAGGACGTCTTCGACGGTGGCGAGGTGGAGGCGACCGGCGCCCAGGTGCGGGTCGGCCCGGTCGGTGGGCCGCTCTCCGGCGTGATGCTCCAGGCGGCGCACGGGGTGACCCAGCCGGCCGGGCATCGCATCGGCCCGGTCGTGCGGCCGGAGGCGCGCGAGGTGCTCCAGCTCGACTCCGGCGTGACCTGGGAGCGGCTTGGCCACCTGCCCGGCACGCGGGTCGACTTCCTGCTGGTGACGTACGCGCCGGGAGGCAGCTCGTCCAGCGGCGACCAGCTCATGCGCCACTCCGGCCTGGAGCATGGCTTCCTGGTCGAAGGGGAGCTGACCCTCACGCTCGGCTTCGAGGAGCACCTGCTGCGTCCCGGCGACGCGGTCTCGTTCCCGTCGAGCACTCCGCACCGCTACCGCAACGATGGCGTGACGCCCGCGATCGGCGTCTGGTACGTGCACGAAGAGCCCTGAACGCCGGGCGACCGTTAAGTGACGCTTGACACAAGCCCTTAACACGTCCTTCACTGAGGTGTCGCCTCAGTGAGGAGGACGCGGTGGCTATCCGTACGTTCGGGACAAACGCCGTCGACTGGGAAGAGCGCGTCGACCTGGGCCGGCTGCGCCGCGAGCGCCTGGACCGGCTCAAGGCGAAGCTGGACGCGTCGGAGTTCGGCGCACTGCTCACGTTCGACTTCTCCAACATCCGCTATCTGACGTCGACGCACATCGGCACCTGGGCGATGGACAAGCTCATCCGGTTCGCCGTGCTTCCGCGCGGCGGCGAGCCGGTGATCTGGGACTTCGGCTCCGCCGCCCGCCACCACCAGCTCTACAACCCGTGGCTCGACGGTGCCGAGCGGGCCCGGGCCGGCATCTCCACGCTGCGCGGCGCGTTCCATCCGGACGCGGGCATCGCCGCCGACGTCGCCAGGAAGGTCGCCACGGTGCTGCGCGAGCACGGCCTCGCCGACGCGCCGGTCGGCGTCGACCTCATCGAGATGCCGGTGCTCGCCGCGCTCCAGGCCGAGGGACTGACCGTTGTGGACGGTCAGCAGCTCTTCCTGGAGGCCCGCCGGATCAAGACCCGTGACGAGATCAGCCTCCTGGCCCAGGCGTGCGCGATGGTCGACGCGGCCTACGAGGAGCTGTACGAGTTCCTTCGGCCCGGCGTCCGCGAGAACGAGTGCGTGGGCCTGGTCAGCAAGGTCCTCTACGACCTCGGCAGCGAGTACGTCGAGGGGGTCAACGCGATCTCCGGCGAGCGGTGCGCCCCGCATCCGCACGTCTACAGCGACCGGCTGATCCGCCCCGGCGACCCGGCGTTCTTCGACATC
Source organism: Phytohabitans kaempferiae (assembly GCF_042433955.1). Classification (NCBI taxonomy): domain Bacteria; kingdom Bacillati; phylum Actinomycetota; class Actinomycetes; order Micromonosporales; family Micromonosporaceae; genus Phytohabitans; species Phytohabitans kaempferiae. The sequence goes on from NZ_JBHLUH010000011.1 coordinate 36,501, forward strand.
CTGCACAGCCACATGGGCTACCGCACCTGCTACTACCGCTGCTTCGCGGTGGGCAGCGCGTCGCGCGGGATGCGTGACGCGTACACGCGGTGCCGGGAGTACATGGACCAGGCGATCGCGCTCGTCAAGCCGGGCACCACGACCGCCGACATCGTGTCGCTGTGGCCGCGCGCCGAGGAGTTCGGCTTCCCGGACGAGATGGCCGCGTTCGCGCTCCAGTACGGGCACGGCGTCGGGCTCTCCATCTGGGAGAAGCCGGTGTTCAGCCGCCTCGTCTCGCTGGACCATCCGGAAGTGCTCGAAGAGGGCATGGTCTTCGCGCTGGAGACGTACTGGCCGGCGGGGGACGGCTACTCCGCGGCCCGGATCGAGGAGGAGGTCGTGGTCACCGCCGACGGCTGCGAGGTGATCACGAAGTTTCCCGCCGAGAAGCTGCTGGTCGCCGGTCGCCGGTACTGGGCGGTGGACGGCCCGCTGCCGAGCGAGCGCGAGGCCCAGTCCCACCTCAACACGCTCGATGGGGGAAGCCGATGACGCCGGAGGAGCTGCTCGACGCGTACGCGGAGATGGTGCTGATCCGGCGCACCGAGAAGGCGGCCCACGACCTGTTCATGTCCGGGCTGGTCAAGGGGACCACGCACCTCGCGGCCGGGCACGAGGCGGTGGCGGTCGGGGCGAGCGCCGCGCTGCGCCCGGACGACTACGTGTTCGCCACGTACCGGGGGCACCACCACGCGCTGGCCCGCGGCGCGACGCCGGAGGAGTGCCTGGCCGAGCTGATGAGCCGGGCCACCGGGCTGTGCCAGGCCAAGGGCGGCTCGATGCACCTGACCAAGGCGGCCAGCGGGATGCTCGGCTCGTACGCGATCGTCGGCGCCCACCTGCCGATGGCCGCCGGGGCCGCGTGGTCGGCGAAGCTGCGCGGCAGCGGCCAGGTGGCGGTGGCGTTCTTCGGCGACGGCGCGACCAACATCGGCGCGTTCCACGAGGCGCTCAACCTCGCCGCGGTGTGGTCGCTGCCGGTCATCTTCGTCTGCGAGAACAACCTCTACATGGAGTACACGCCGATCGAGGCGGTGACCGCGGTGCCCAACCCGGCCGCCGACCGGGCCGGCGGATACGACATGCCCGCCGAGATCATCGACGGCAACGACGTGGTGGTCGTACACGAGGCGGTGGCGCGGGCGGCCGAGCGGGCGCGCAAGGGCGACGGGCCGACGCTGATCGAGGCGCAGACCTACCGCCACTTCGGGCACAGCCGGGCCGACCCGGCCAAGTACCGCCCCGCCGACGAGGTCGAGCGCTGGATGAAGCACGACCCGCTCGACGTGGCCCGGGCGCGGCTGGAGGCGCTCGGCGTACCACCGGAAAAGATCGCGGACCGCGACCAGCGCGCGGTGGCCACTGTGGACGCGGCGGTCGCGGCGGCCAGGAAGGCGCCGGAGCCGGAGCCGGCCCTGGCTTTCACCGACGTGTGGGCGGACGGGGGAGCGGCATGGCGGACCTGATTTCGTATCGCGACGCCGTCGCGGAGGGGATCGCGCGCGAGATGCGGCGGGACCCCACCGTGGTCTGCCTCGGCGAAGACATCGGTGCCGCGGAGGGCGTGTTCAAGACGACTGTCGGGCTGTACAAGGAGTTCGGGCCGCAGCGGATCTGGGACACGCCGATCTCGGAGCAGGCGATCGTCGGCGCCGCCATGGGCGCGGCGATGACCGGGATGCGGCCGGTCGCCGAGATCATGTTCAGCGACTTCCTCGCCTGCTGCTGGGACTACCTGGCCAACGAGATCCCCAAGGCGCGCTACATGACCGGCGGCCAGGTGACCGTGCCGCTGGTGGTGCGCACGGCCAACGGCGGCGGGCTGGGCTTCGGCGCCCAGCACTCGCAGGCGGTGGAGAACTGGGCGCTCACCGTACCCGGACTCAAGATCGTGGCGCCGTCCACGCCGGCCGACGTGATCGGCCTGATGGCGGCGGCCATCCGGAGCGACGACCCGGTCGTCTTCTTCGAACACAAGGCGCTGCTCGCGGGCTCCGGGCCGCGCCCGCCGGAAGGTCACCTGATCGAGCTCGGCGAGGCGGCGGTGGTGCGGGAGGGCACCGACGTCACGGTCGTGGCGCTGGCCTCCACCGTGCCGATGTCGCTGAAGGCGGCCGACCAGCTCGCCGGCGAGGGCATCTCGGTCGAGGTGATCGACCTGCGCTGCCTCATCCCACTCGACATGCGCACCGTCCTGCGCTCGCTCGAGCGCACCTCCCGGCTCGTCGTCGTGGAGGAGAACCCGTACCAGGGCGGCTGGGGCGGCACCGTCGTCTCGGTCGTCGCCGACGAGGGCTTCGAACTGCTCGACGCCCCGATCAAGCGGGTCGCCGGCGCCAACGTGCCACTGCCGTTCGCCGACTCGCTCGAAGCCGAGGTGATCCCGACCGTCGACAAGGTCACCGAGGCGATCCGGAGGCTTTCCGCGTATTAGGGAGACCCCACATGCCCAACCGAATCCTGCTCCGTGGCGGACATATCATCACGATGGACCCCCTCCTCGGCGACCTGCCGAGCGGTGACGTACTGATCGAAGACGACAAGATCGCGGCGGTCGCGCCGAGCATCGCCGCCGACGTCGACGCCGAGGTGGTCGACGCCAGCGGGCGCATCGTCATCCCCGGCTTCGTCGACACGCACCGTCACACCTGGGAGTCGGCGATCCGCGGCGTCGCGCCCAACGCCACGCTGGACGACTACTTCGTCGACATCCTGGACACGTTCGCGCCGGTCTACACGCCGGAGGACGTGTACGCGAGCAACCTCGCCGGCGCGCTGGAGTGCCTCAACGCGGGCATCACCACGCTCGTCGACTGGTCGCACATCAACAACACGCCCGACCATCCCGACGCCGGCATCCGCGGGCTCCAGGAGGCGGGCATCCGGGCGCAGTACGCGTACGGCAGCGCGAACACCTCGCTCGCCGACTACTGGTTCGAGAGCCGGATCGTGATCCCGAGGGCGGACGTCCAGCGGATCCGGGACACCTACTTCTCCTCATCGGACGGTCTCCTGACGATGGCGCTCGCCACGCGCGGCCCCGGCTTCTGCACCGACGACGTGGTGCGCGCCGAGTGGGAGATGGCCCGCGACCTCGGCATCCCGATCACGGTGCACGTGGCGATGGGGCGGCTGGCCGGCCGCTTCGGCATGGTCAAGCAGCTCGACGGGCTGGGCCTGCTCGGCGCCGACACCACGTACATCCACTGCTGCTACTTCAGCGAGGAGGAGTGGCAGCTCGTCGCCCGCAGCGGCGGCACGGTCTCCATCGCGCCGCAGGTCGAGGTGCAGATGGGGCACGGCTGGCCGCCGGTGGCCAAGTCCATCGAGTACGGCCTGCGCCCCAGCCTCTCGATCGACGTGGTCACCACGGTGCCGGGCGACATGTTCACGCAGATCCGCAGCGCGTTCGGCACCGACCGGGCGCGGCGCAACGCGGAGTTCTGGGAGCGCGACGAGCCGGCCGAGGGGCACCTCACCGCCCGCCAGATGCTGGAGATCGCCACGCTCAACGGCGCGCACGTGGCCGGGCTGGAAGACCGCACCGGCTCGCTGACCGTGGGCAAGCAGGCCGACGTCGTACTCATCGACGCTCGGGCGATCAACGTCGCGCCGGTACACGACGCGGTCACCGCGGTCACCCTCTGCGCCGACGTCTCCAATGTGGAGGCGGTGCTGGTGGCCGGGCAGTTCCGCAAGCGCGACGGCAGGCTGCTGGCCGACGTGGAGCGGGCCCGCACGCTGGTGGAGAACTCCCGCGACCGCCTGGTCGGCGCGGTGGTCGACAAGAAGGCGGTCCCAGCTTGATTTCGCGTCACGTCGTACGCCGGGCGTCGGAGGCGGTGTTCACCACCGTCTCCGGCGGCTACTCGCGCTGGTCCATTGTGGACGAGAGCGTGCCGGGCGCGGTGCACACCGGATTCGCGGTCTGCGAGCTGGCGCCGGGCGGCTCGGTGCCCAGCCGGGTCAACTGGTTCGAGGAGTCGGTCTTCCTGCTCAGCGGCTCGGCCGTGCTGGACACGCCGGGCGGCTCGTACCGGCTGGAGCCCGGCGACTACGGCCTGGTCAACACCGGCGTGCCGTACGCCTGGCGCAACCTGGGCGACGAGCCGGCCCGCTGGGCACAGATGCAGGCGCCGCAGCCGCGCGGGCGGCTTGACGGCGACACGCTGCCGGTGGCACTGGCGGCCTCCGGTCCGGTGCTACCGGTCGACCCCCGCGACCCGCGCACGCAGTCGTTCGGGCACATCTCGCCACGGCACATGGACCCCGGCAAGCAGAGCCAGGACCTGCTCGCCGTCTCCGCCAGTATGCGTACCGCGCTGCTCGTCTACAGCGGTATAACGGTGAAGATGATGGTCGACAGCGACCTCGGCGCCGACCTGTCCACGATGTTCATGGTGCGGTACGAGCCGGACGGCGTGGCCGGCGCGCACGACCATCCCTTCGAGGAGACCTACCTGATCCTCGAAGGCGCCACCGACGCCACCTTCGACGGCGAGACGTACCGCCTGGAGGCGGGCGACGTGGCGTGGGCCGGGGTCGGCTGCGTGCACGGCTTCGCCAACGCGGGCGACGGGCCGGTGCGGTGGTTGGAGACCCAGGCACCGCAGCCCCCGCCGCGCCACTCCTACCGATTCGCGCGCGACTGGACGTACCTGAAGGATGTTCTCCAGGAGGAGGAGAGGGCATGAGCGTTGTTGTCGTCGGCGGCTCGTCCGGCATCGGCCTGGAGGTCGCCCGGTTCTTCGCCGACCTCGGCGACGACGTCCTGCTCACCAGCCGCGACGCCGGCCGGGCCGAGCGGGTCGCCAAGGAGGTGGGCGCGCGTGGGGTCGCACTCGACCTCGCGGAGCCGGCGACGATCGCCGGCGCGCTCACCGGGGTCGAGCGCGTCGACCACCTCGTGCTCGCCGCGATCGAGCGGGACCACAACACCGCCGCCGAGTACGCGATCGAGCGGGCGATCCGGCTGGTCACGCTCAAGCTGGTCGGCTACACCGAGGTCGTGCACGCGCTCGTGCCGAAGATGCATCCGGGCAGCTCGATCGTGGTCTTCGGCGGGCAGGCGATGCGGCGGCCGTACCCGGGCTCCACGACCGTCTCCACCGTCAACGGCGGCGTGGTGGGGCTCGTGCACACGCTCGCCTGCGAGCTGGCGCCGATCCGGGTCAACGGCATCCATCCCGGGATCGTGGGCGACAGCCCGTATTGGCGGGACAAGCCGCTGGACGGGGTCGTCGCGCGTACGCCCCTCGGCCGGCTCGCCGCCATGGACGAGGTCCGCGACGCCGTGGTCTTCCTGCTGCGCAACGGCGCCGTCAACGGCGTCAACCTGCCCGTCGACGGAGGCTGGCTGCTGAAGTGAGCGCATCGAAGGTCGCGGTCATCGGCACGGGGCGGATGGGCGCCGGCATGGCCGTCCGGCTCCGCGAGTCCGGCGCCGACGTGGTGGTCTGGAACCGTACCCGGGAGAAGGCCGCGGCGACGGGCTGCGCGGTAGCGCAGACGGCGCGCGAGGCGGTGGCGCAGGCCGACGTCGCGCTGGTGTCGCTCGCCGACGACGCGGCGGTGCACGCAGCCTACGACGGCCCGGACGGCGTCGTTGCCGGGCTCCGCGAAGGGACGGTCGTCGTGGAGACCAGCACGGTCGACCCGGAGACGGTACGCCGGGTCGAGCCGCTCGTCGCCGCGCGCGGGGCGACACTGCTGGACGGACCGGTCTCGGGCAGCATCGCGCTGGTGGAGAAGGGGCAGCTGACCTTCATGGTGGGCGGCCCCGACTCCGCGGTGGACCAGGTGCGGCCCGTGCTCGACCGGCTGGCCCGCCAGGTCTTCCACGTCGGCCCGGCCGGCTCCGGCGCGGTGGTCAAGCTGGCGGTCAACACCGTCGTGCTCGCGCTCAACCAGGCGCTCGCCGAGGCGCTCGTACTCGCCGAGCGGGCCGGCGTGCCGCCCGAGACCACGTACGAGGTGCTCGTCAACAGCGCGGTCGGCTCGGCGTTCGTGTCGTACAAGCGGGCGGCCTTCGAGCGGCCGGACGAGACGCCGGTCGCGTTCAGCCTCGACCTGGTCGCCAAGGACCTCGACCTGGTACGCCAGCTCGCCGAGCGGGTCGGCGCGCCGATGCCGCAGGCCGGGGCCAACCTGGGCGTGGCGACCGCCGCGATCGCCGCCGCGCTGGGCGATCGGGACATGAGCGCGGTGGCCGCCTATCTCCGCGCCCGGTCGGGCTGAACCCGGCCGGCGGCGGGTCCATCCGGTGGATCATCCATCGCGGGGAGGCCGGCCCTCGGACGGACGGCCTCCCGGCACCGGCTCGGGCGTGCGGTTGGCATCCCGCTTACGGCGGTATTCGTCGAGCCGGTCGCCCATAGTCGCAATTGTCGCCGCGTCGCAGGCGTATCGCGTGCGGTGTATCTGGGTACGGTGGAAAGTACCCAGCCAAAGGGCCCCAGGACAGGCGACGCCCCGACCGAGGAGCACGGCGACGAGGCGGGACGCGGCCGGCATCCCGGGGCGGAGCGAGCACAGTAAACCCAGTCCCGGGGGTGAGGGCGTTGTCCTTCTTCACCGTCATCCGTCTCGGCGATGCCGCCCTGGTCTACGCCGAGGGGCCACTCGACGCCACCGTTGCCGCCAGCCTGCACGACGCGCTCGCCGACGCCGTCGACGAGCAGGCCACTCCGATTGTCATCGACCTCGTCCGCGTACCCACCGTCAACGACGGCATCGTCACCGCCCTCGCGGCCGCCGCCTCGCGCGCGGCGCAGCAGGGTCGGGGGCTGGAGCTGCGGTTGGCCGCCGGGCAGCGCTTCACCGTGACCGGTGCGGCGCAGCTGCGCCAGGTGATGGGCCGGGCCTACCCGACCGCCGCCTGACCATCCGACGTTCACCGTGATGCCGCCCGCCGGCGGCATCACCGCGTCGGCTGAGGGCACCGTACGATCCTGATAAAGTCTTTATCGCAAAGTCTTTATCAAGATCATTAGGTGTGGCATGGACCTTGTCGAGCTCCGCGGGCTTGTCGCGCTCTTGCGCGCACGCGCGACAGACCTGACCGACCTCGAGGCCAAGAGTGCCGTCGGGGGCCTGCCGAAATCTCTGCGTGACACGATCAGCGCGTTCAGCAACGATCGAGGCGGCACCATCATCCTGGGTTTGGACGAGCGCACCGATTTCTCCTTGGCGGATGGCTTCCGGGCCGCTGCCATCCGAGACGCTCTCGCCAGTGCCTGCGCCGGCGAGCTCGAACCACCTGTCCGAGCGGACATCGACATCGTCGATTTCGGTGAGGGGGCTGTCGTCGTCGCCGAGGTCCCCGAGCTGGATCCGCGCTTCAAGCCCTGTTATGTGAAGAGTCGGGGGGAGTACAACGGATCCTTCACGCGAGGTGGGGACGGAGATCGAAAACTAACGGACTTCGAGATCCACCTCTTGCACACCAATCGAGGCCAGCCCGACGACGACAGGCGTCCTGTCCCAGATGCGACCATCGACGACCTCGACGGTGCGTCTCTGGGTTCTCTTCTGCGTCGCGTGCGCCAGCGCCAGCGCCGGGCTTTCGACGGACTCGGTGATGAGGCCGTCCTCCGTCGACTGAACGTCTTGACACCGGACTCCGGCGACCGCCTGGTGCCGACACTTGGCGGCCTGCTCGCGCTCGGACAGTACCCGCAGCAGTTCTTCCCACAGCTGAATGCGACCTTCGCCGTGTATCCCGGCGTCTCCGCGGAGGACATTCCGGCCGGCGGCCCGCGGTTTCTCGACAACCGCACCTTCGAGGGCTCCATCCCCAACATCGTCGACGAAGCGGTGGCGGCGGTGCTGCGGAACACATCTCTGAGGTCGTTCGTCGAGGGCGCTGGTCGGCGTGACGTCTACGACTACCCGGTCGAGGCACTGCGCGAGGTCATCGTCAACGCCCTGATCCATCGCGACTATTCGCCTTACTCCCGTGGAACTCCGGTGCAGATCGTCCTGTACGCCGACCGGTTGGCCGTAGCCAACCCCGGAGGCCTGTTCGGCGCGGTGACCGAGGACGACCTAGGCGGCGAGGGGGTGTCCTCCACCAGAAACCCGGTCCTGGTGAAGCTCCTCCAGGACGTACAACTGCCGGATAGCGACCGAACTGTCTGCGAGAACCGGGCGAGTGGGATTCCGACGATGTTGAGGGAGATGCGCAGGGCGGGCTCGGCGCCTCCGGAATTTCACAACCGCATCAACCGCTTCAAGGTCATCTTTCCGCGCCATGCGCTGCTCACCTCGGAGACGATGGAGTGGATCGAGGGGTTGGGCGCGACCGGGCTGACGGCCACGCAGCAGATGGCCCTCGCACAGATGCGCGAGGGACGCACCATCACCAACCAATCGATGAGGAACTTCGGCCTGGAAGGGCGCCGTGCCACGATCGAGCTGGCTGACCTGGTGGGGCGAGGACTCGCGGTGCGCCTTGGTGAACGACGGCACGCTCGATACGTTCTCGTCCCGTCCGCCGGTCGGCCGTCTATCTCGGACGTCTCGCAGACTGATCGGGAAGGAATCGTCCTCGCCGTTCTCTCCGCGCGGCCGGACATGTCCCGGCGGGACATCGAGGTGGCGACCGGACTCGGGCAGATCACCGTACTTCGTACGCTCGACGCCTTGATCGCAGTGGGAAAGGTCGAGGCGACCGCGCCGGCCAGGTCCCCCTTGCGTCGCTATCGCATTGTCAGCGGGCCCTGAAAGACGATCGGGGCGCCCCGGTGAGGGCGCCCCGATCAGAGGAGGGAGCGAGGTCAGGTGGTGCAGGCGGTGCCGTTCAGCGCCCAGCCGGTCGGTGTGCCGTTGGTGCCGCTGTGCGTGCCCTGGAAGCCGAACGAGGCGGTGGCGCCCGGTGCGAGCGTGCCGTTGTAGCCGGCGTTCCGGGCGGTCACGGACGAGCCGCTCTGCGTCACGGTCGCGTTCCAGCTGTTGGTGATCTGCTGGCCGCTCGGGAACGAGAAGCCCAGCGTCCAGCCGTTGACTGTGCTGGAACTCGTGTTGGTGACGGTCACGCTGCCGGTGAAGCCGTTGTTCCACGAGTTCGCCGTGTACGCGACGCGGCAGGCGCCGCCACCGCCCGGCGGGGGCGTGGTGACCGGCGGCCGGGTCGTGGCCGGCGGGCTCGTGGTCGGGATGGTGGGCGGGGTGCCCTGCGTGACGTTGGCGGAGAACGAGGTGACGCCGTTGCCGACGCCGCCGTTCCACGGCTCGAAGCCGGCCTGGATGCTGGTCAGGTACCAGGAGTTGGTGATCGCGCCCCGGTTGCGGATGTCGTTGATGAAGTCCAGGACGCTGAAGTTCCAGTTGGTGATCGGCGACGGCGCGACGTACGAGATGACGTTGTTGGAGCCGTTGCTGCCGCGCCACACGTCCCAGGTGCGGCCGCCGACCGTGCCGGTGCCGATCGAGGAGCCGATGGGCTGGATCGGGCCCTGGCGGTTGAACCAGATCATGATTTCCATCTGGTTGACCCCGTCGCGCCTGGGCGTCGGGTCGAGCCAGATGTCGAACGAGGCGTTGTAGGTGCCGCTCGAGTACGTGTAGTTGATGTTGCTGGTGGCACTGGCGATCTGGCTCACCTGGATCGGCAGGTTGGTGCCCGGCGAGCAGTTGGTGTAGTGGCAGCCCAGGAAGACCGACGGGTACGACAGTGGCGCCCCGTTGGTCGCCGCGCTGCCCTGCTGGCTCACGATCGAGAAGCCGGTGTCCGTGACGTTGATGCACTGCTCGGCGCTGGAACCCCAGCGGTTGTTCTGCACGACGTAGCGGCCCTGGATCGTGGTCGTGCCGTACTGCTCACAGATGCGGACGTCGGCCTGGGCCGGTGCGGCGGCCACGCCGATGACCGCGGCGGTGCCCGCGATGAGGAGGCCGATCGCGGCTAGTGCGCGCATCGGGCGTTTCATGGGGTGCTCCTTCACGTGGTGGGGACGGGTCCGGGTGGGTCGGGACGGGAGCGCTCCCATGAGATTAGGACATATTCACGAGTATGAAAATATGCTGCGCGCGGCCCTTAGCTGATCCATGGCCCGGGCCAGCGCGCCGGCGATCCGCTCCTCGCTGTCCGGCCCGATCCGGGCGGCCGGCACAGAGATGCTGATCGCGTCGGTGGGCGGGTCGGCGAGAGGTACGGCGATCGCGAAGCAGACGATCCCCTCGGTGTTCTCCTCGCGGTCGACGGCGTAACCACGTACCCGCGTCTCGGCCAGCTCGGCGCGGAGTGCGTTCCGGTCGGTGATGGTGCGGGCGGTCAGCCGGGGGAGTGGCCAGCGCAACTGGCCCTCGGGGTCGGTGCCGCGGGAGAGTAGCGCCTTCCCCAGCGCGGTGGCGTGCGCGGGCAGCTTGCGCCCGATCGCGCTGTAGAGCCGCAGCCGGTGCACCGACTCGCGTTTGGCGAGGTAGACCACGTCGGGGCCGTCGAGGCGGCCGAGGTGCACCGCCTCCCCGAACTGCCGCGACAGGTCGTCGAGCACGCCGGCCACAAGGCCGACCGCGTCGTCGGCGTCAAGGTAGGCCGCGCCCACCGCCAGTGCGCGCACGCCCAGGCCGAAGCGCGTGCCGGTCGGGTCGGTCTCGACCCAGCCGCGCCGGGCCATCGTGTGGAGGATGCCGTGCAGGCTGCTTTTGGGGATGTCGAGCTCCCGGGAGAGGTCGACGAGCGAGCGGCGGGCGGGGGATGCCGCCAGCGCTTCCAGCACCTCGAGGGTCCGGTCGGCTGACTTGACTGGCTGGCCTGGAGTCATGCTTTCCATTATGGTCGAGGATGTGACCAACGTTCAGCATGTCGAACAGGCAATTGGTGCGGCGCGGTTGCTGCCGGTCGTCGTCCTGGAGGAGGCGGCCGGTGCCGAGCCGCTCGCCGCCGCGCTGACCGCGGGAGGTCTGCGCAGCGTGGAGGTGACCTTCCGCACCGACGCGGCCGCCGAGGCGATCCGGATCATGGCGGCAAATCCCGAGCTGCTGGTCGGCGCCGGCACGGTGCTGACCCCGGCCCAGGTCGACGCGGCGGTCGAGGCGGGCGCCAAGTTCGTGGTCAGCCCGGGCTTCGGCCCCGCTGTCGTCGCGCACTGCCAGGAGATCGGCGTGCCGGTCTACCCCGGGGCGGCCACCGCGACCGAGATCCAGATGGCACTCGACGCGGGTCTCTCCACCGTCAAGTTCTTCCCGGCCGAGCTGGTCGGCGGCGCCAAGATGATCAAGGCGTTGGCCGCGCCGTTCCGGTCGGTCCGGTTCATCCCCACCGGTGGGGTCAACATCAGCAACCTGCCCGACTACCTCGCGCTCGGCGCGGTCTTCGCGGTCGGCGGCACCTGGATGGTCGCGCCCGACCTGCTCGCCGCCGGCAAGTGGGACGAGGTCACCCGGCTCACCGCCGAGGCGGTAGCGCTCACGTCACCAGGAGGCAACTGATGCTGCGTGTCCGGCCCGCCGAGGAGTGCCGCTACGACCTGGTCTCGCTCGGCGAGATCATGCTCCGCCTCGACCCGGGCGAGGGGCGGGTCCGCACCGCCCGCAGCTTCCGCGCCTGGGAGGGCGGCGGGGAGTACAACGTGGCCCGTGGGCTGCGCCGATGCTTCGGCATGCGCACCGCGGTGGTGACCGCGTTCGCCGACAACGAGGTGGGCCGCCTGCTCGAAGACCTGGTGTTGCAGGGCGGCGTCGACACCTCGTTCGTGAAGTGGCTGCCCTACGACGGGATCGGCCGCGCGGTGCGCAACGGGCTCAACTTCACCGAGCGGGGCTTCGGCGTGCGGGGCGCGGTGGGCACCTCCGACCGCGGGCACACCGCGGCCAGCCAGCTCCGCGCCGACGACGTCGACTGGGACCACCTCTTCGGCACGCTCGGCGCGCGCTGGCTGCACACCGGCGGCATCTACGCGGCACTGTCGGAGACCACGCCGGACACCATCGAGGCGGCCATGTCCGCCGCGCGCCGGCACGGCACCGTGATCTCGTACGACCTGAACTACCGGCCCAGCCTCTGGAAGGCGGTCGGTGGCAAGGAGCGGGCGCAGGAGGTCAACCAGCGGCTCGCCCGGTACGTCGACGTGATGATCGGCAACGAGGAGGACTTCACCGCCTCGCTCGGCTTCGAGGTGCCGGACACCGACGAGTCACTGTCCACGCTGGAGGTTGCCAACTTCCGCCGGATGATCGAGGCGGTCACGAAGGAGTACGGCAACTTCGCCGTCGTCGCGACCACGCTGCGCACCGTCCACAGCGCCACGGTCAACGACTGGGGGGCGATCGCCTGGGCCGACGGGGCGTTCGCCGAGGCGACCCACCGCCAGGGGCTGGAGATCCTGGACCGGGTCGGCGGCGGCGACAGCTTCGCGTCCGGCCTCATCTACGGGCTCATCACGACCGGAGACCTCGCGACCGCCGTGGAGTACGGCGCGGCGCACGGCGCGCTCGCCATGACGACGCCCGGCGACACGTCGATGGCGAGCCTCAAAGAGGTGGAAGCGTTGGTGCGTGGAGGTAGTGCAAGAGTCCAAAGGTGACGGTGTGTGGGGTTTTGTCAGGGCAGGGGCGCGCGAAACGTGAGACTTGCGTAGCGCAATTGCGTGTTTGGAGGACTACTCTTAGACGCGATCGGGGCCTACCCTTGGTCGGTCGCTCCGAGTAGTCTCTTGGCTTCAAAGCGTGCCCCCTACCCCGGCGCCGGGGCTCGAAACCTCCGGAGGCGTTCCCACATGCTTGGATCCAGTCTGCGGATCCTCGTTGTCGGTGCCGGCATCGCCGGTCTGGCAGCCGCCCGCGCACTGCGCCTTGTCGGCTTCCGCCCCGAAGTGGTCGACAAGCTCCCCGCGTCCACAGTGGCGGGAGCTGGCATCTACCTGCCCGGCAACGCGACCCGGGCCCTGCGCGAGCTCGATCTCGACGCGCCGGTGCGCCCCTTTGGTGAGGTGGTGACCCGGCAGCGCTTCCTCGACGCGCGCGGGGGCGAGCTGTGCGAGGTCGACCTGGCCCGGCTGTGGCACGGCGTCGGCGAGTGCCGTGCCCTGCCTCGGGCCGACCTGCACCGCGTGATGCTCAGCGGCGCGGGCGGGGCGGTGCGCCACGAGACCGAGGTGACCCGCGTCGACCTGGTGGAGGGCGCCTCGGCCAAAGTGGCGTTCGGCGACGGCTCGACCGCGGAGTACGACGTGGTGGTCGGCGCCGACGGCCGCCGTTCCCCGGTCCGGCTGATGGCCGAGCTTGGCGGTGCCGCGGTGCCGGTCGGCCAGGTGATGTACCGCAGCGTGGTGACCGGTGGGCCGAAGATCACAGAGTGGACCGCGGTGCTCGGCGAGCGGGCCGCGTTCGTGGTCATGCCGATGGGGGCGGGGCGGCTCTTCGTCTGCGCCGACGAGGCCGCCACCGCGGCGCCGGCCGACGGGCTGGCCCGCATGCGCGAGCTGTTCGGCGGGTTCGGCGGCCCGGTGCCCGCGGTGCTCGACGCGATGGAGAAGGTGCAGGTCGCGGTCACCGACGAGGTCGAGATCAGGAGCTGGTCGCGCGGGCCGGTCGTGCTGGTCGGAGACGCTGCCCACGCCACCGCGCCGACGCTCGCCCAGGGCGCCGCCATGGCCATGGAAGACGCCGTGGTGCTCGCCGACTCGCTGCGGCGGTGCGCGTCGGTGCCCGAGGCCCTGAGCGAGTACGAGCGGCGCCGCCGGCCCCGCACGAGCTGGGTCCTGGAGCACACGCACGAGCGCGACCGCTTGCGCGACGTGTCGCCGGAGACGCGCGACCCGGAGCTGCGCCAGCGTGGTGGCGACATCTTCGCCGACCATTACCGGGCTCTGGTGGGCCCGCACTGACCCCGGTTCGGCTCTCCTACTAACCCCCGTAGTGGGAGGCGACTGGCGGAAGGCTATCCTGCCCGTTGGTACGCCAGATCAAGAGCCAGCACACATCCGGAGGCCCTGCGTGACCACCGTCGCACCGAAGCCGATCGTGACGCGGCCGTGGCCGGTCCGAGAGCCGGTCAAGGGCTCCGCGATCGCGCGCCTGCTGCGTACGACGGACGCGAAGCAGATCGGGATCATGTACCTGATCACGTCCTTCGTGTTCTTCATGATCGGTGGCGTGATGGCGCTGCTGATGCGCGCCGAGTTGGCTCGCCCGGGCATGCAGTTCCTCTCGCCCGAGCAGTACAACCAGCTGTTCACGATGCACGGCACGATCATGTTGCTGTTCTTCGCGACGCCGATCGTGTTCGCTTTCGCCAACTTCGTCGTGCCGATCCAGATCGGCGCGCCGGACGTGTCGTTCCCGCGGCTCAACTCCTTCGCCTACTGGCTGTACGCCTTCGGTGGCACGCTCGCCCTGGCCGGCTTCGTCACGCCGGGCGGTGCCGCCGACTTCGGCTGGTTCGCGTACTCGCCGCTCAACGACGCGGTCCACTCGCCCGGGGTGGGCGCCAACATGTGGATCGTCGGCCTGGCCATCTCCGGTCTGGGCACGATCCTCGGTGGCGTCAACATGATCACGACGATCCTCACGCTGCGCGCCCCCGGCATGACGATGTTCCGGATGCCGATCTTCACGTGGTCGATCCTGATCACGGCGCTGCTCGCGATCCTGGTCTTCCCGCTGCTGGCCGCCGCGCTCTTCGCGCTCGCCGCCGACCGCCTCCTCGGCGCCCACGTCTTCGACCCCGCCACCGGCGGCCCGATGCTGTGGCAGCACCTCTTCTGGTTCTTCGGCCACCCCGAGGTGTACATCGTCGCGCTGCCGTTCTTCGGCATCATCAGCGAGGTCGTGCCGGTCTTCAGCCGCAAGCCGCTCTTCGGCTACAAGGGCATGGTCGGCGCCATGATCGCCATCGCCGCCCTGTCGATGAGCGTGTGGGCGCACCACATGTTCGCCACCGGCCAGGTGCTGCTGCCGTTCTTCAGCTTCCTGAGCTTCCTGATCGCGGTGCCCACCGGCATGAAGTTCTTCAACTGGATCGGCACCATGTGGCGCGGCCAGTTGACCTTCGAGTCACCGATGCTGTTCGCGATCGGCTTCCTGGTGACGTTCCTCTTCGGCGGCCTCTCCGGCGTGCTGCTGGCCAGCCCGCCGGTCGACTTCCACGTCTCCGACTCGTACTTCGTGGTGGCCCACTTCCACTACGTGCTCTTCGGCACGATCGTCTTCGCGGTGTACGCCGGCATCTACTTCTGGTTCCCGAAGATGACCGGCCGGATGCTCGACGAGCGGCTGGGCAAGATCCACTTCTGGTTGACGTTCGTCGGCTTCCACGCCACGTTCCTGGTGCAGCACTGGCTCGGCAACGAGGGCTTCCCCCGGCGCTACGCCGACTACCTCCCGGACGACGGCTTCACCACGCTCAACACGATCTCCACGGTCGGGTCGTTCGTGCTCGGCGCTTCCACGCTGCCGTTCCTCTACAACGTGTGGAAGTCGTACAAGGCCGGCCCGGTGGTCGAGGTCGACGACCCGTGGGGCCACGGCAACTCGCTGGAGTGGGCCACGTCGTCGCCGCCCCCGCTGCGCAACTTCGACCGCATGCCGAGGATCCGCTCCGAGCGGCCGGCCTTCGACGCGAAGTTCCCGCACCTGGCGGCCGGTGGGCAGTCGCTGGCTGGTCCGCCCGAGGGCGGGGCCAAGCCGCTGACCAGCGAGTCCCGCGGCGGCGCCTCCTACCAGGAGGACACCTCGACCGAGATCGACCGCTAGACGAACACGCGCGAAAAGATCGCGGTACCCACTTGCCGGGTACCGCGATCTTCGCGTTCGGGGCCGCCCGCAGATGAGCGCCGCCAAGGCATTCCGCACGCCAGCCGGCGTCAGGGCGTCAGCGTGACTCCCGCCGCCCGGAGCTGGCGGAGTGCGGCCTCGGTGGTGGCGGGGGCGACGCCGGCGGTCAGGTCGACCAGGACGGTGGTGGCGAAGCCCTCCCGGGCGGCGTCCAGCGCGGTCGCGCGCACGCAGTGGTCGGTGGCGATGCCGACCACGTCGACCTGCGTCACGTCCCGGGCCCGCAGCCAGTCGGCGAGGCCGCTGCCCTCGTCGTCGTGGCCCTCGAAGCCGGAGTAGGCCGCCGCGTGCTGGCCCTTGTGGAAGATCGCCTCGATGCGGCCGGTGGCGAGCGCGGGGTGGAAGTCTGAGCCGGAGGTGCCCACCACGCAGTGGCGGGGCCACGAGTTGACGAAGTCGGGCGGATCGCCGAAGTGGGCGCCCGGGTCGATGTGGTAGTCCTTCGTCGCCACGACGTGGTCCCAGGGGCCGTTGGTCAGCGCGCCGGAGATGCCGGCCGCCACCGCCGCGCCACCGCTGACGGGTAGCGAGCCGCCTTCGCAGAAGTCGTTCTGTACATCCACGATGATGAGCGCCCGGCTCATACGACACCTCTCAAGACGCGGGGACGATGGTGACGGGGATGGCGGGGTCACCGGCGGAGAGCTTGAGCCCCTCCCATGGGATGGAGATCAGGCACTGCCGCAGGTGGGCCCGCGACTCGGTCAGCTCGGGGAGGTGCGCGGGTTCGCCGGCCACGATGTAAGTGTGCTGGAGCAGCCGGTCGCCGAGCTGGTGGTCGGGCACGCCCTGGGAGACCACGATCTCCTCGGTGGCGGTGCCGGTGGGCTTGTGGCGGCGTACCGCCGTCTTGCGGCCGCCCACCGTGGCCTTGTTTTCCGAGCGCTTGACCACCGGGCGCCCCTCGACCTCGACAAGCTTGTAGACCAGGCCGGCGGTGGGGGCGCCGGAGCCGATCACGACCGCGGTGCCGGCGCCGTACATGTCGACGGGCTCGGCGGCGAGCGCGGCGATCGCGTACTCGTCGAGGTCGCCGGAGACTATGATCTTGGTCTCCGTGGCGCCCAGCGAGTTGAGCAGGTCGCGGGACTGCTGGGCGAGCACCGAGAGGTCGCCCGAGTCGAGGCGGATGGAGCGCAGCTCGGGGCCGGCGACCGCGATGGCGTTGCGGATGCCCTGGCTGATGTCGTACGTGTCGACGAGCAGCGTCGTGTCTTTGCCCAGCGCCTCCACCTGGGAGGCGAAGGCCGCCGGCTCGTCGTCGTGGAGCAGCGTGAACGCGTGCGCGGCCGTGCCCGCCGTCGGGATGCCGTAGCGGTAGCCGGCCGCGAGGTTGGACGTGTACTCGAAGCCGGCCAGGTATGCGGCGCGCGCGGCGGCGACCGCGGCCTCCTCGTGAGTGCGGCGGGCGCCCATCTCGATCACGGCTCGCCCCCGGGCGGCGGTGACCATGCGGGCGGCCGCCGCCGCGATCGCGCTGTCGTGGTTGAGCACGGAGAGGATCAGGGTCTCCAGCAGTACGGACTCGGCGAACGTGCCGCTCACCGTCAGGATCGGCGAGCCGGGGAAGTAGAGCTCGCCCTCGGCGTATCCGTCGATGTCGCCGGTGAAGCGGTAGGCCGCCAGCCACTCGGCGGTCTCGTCGTCGACCACGCCGTTGCTCCGCAGGTGGTCGACCTCGGCCTCGGTGAACCGGAACTCGCGCACGAGATCGACCAGCCGCCCGGTGCCGGCCACGACCCCGTAGCGGCGGCCGGTGGGGAGACGGCGGGCGAAGACCTCGAAGACGCAGCGGCGGCCGGCGGTGCCATCCTTGAGTGCGGCGCTGAGCATGGTCAGCTCGTAGTGGTCGGTCAGCAGGGCGGTCACGCCACCACCCTATTGTTCGGGCAGGGCCTGTAGGGCGTGAGCAAGCTCGCTTCGATTGGTCACGCCGAGTTTCCCGTAGACCCGCTGGAGATGGTTTTCGATCGTGCGGGTGGAGAGAAAGAGCTGGTCAGCGATCTGCTTGCTGGCCACGCCCGCCGCGGCGAGGTGGGCGACCTGGCGCTCCCGCTCGGTGAGCGCGGGGCGGGCCGCCCGCAGCGCGGGCGTGCGGAGGGAGTCACAGCCGGCGAGGAGGTCGCCGAGGCGGGCACTGGCCTCGGAGCGCTCGGCGCCGGTCGCCGCCCGCAGCCGCACCACCGCCATCGCGGCCGTCTCGGCGGCGAAGAGGAGCAGCCCGCGCTCGGCGAACGCGTCCGCGACGGCGAGCAGCTCGGCACCGTCGCCCACCGCGGCCGCGTGGCGGGCCATCAGGGCCGCGAGCGGGCCGTCGACGACCGTGGCCAGCTCGGCGAGGCGCCCGGCGACGGTCTGCGCCTCGGTCTCTCCCTCGGGCCAGCGGATCGGGAGCGTGGCGCAGCCCAGCCGCACCAGGTCGTGCAGGACGAGCGACTCGTGGGCAGCGAAGCCGTCGGCGCGCAGCCGCTCGACCAGCGAGACCAGCCCGGTGATCGCCTGCTCGACGTCGCCGCCGCAGGCCGCGACCCAGGCCCTGGCCTGCTCCCGCCAGGGGTAGAGCACCGCCATGACGGGGCGGTGGGTCCGGTCGGAGTCGGCCATCGCGGCCCGGGCCTCCTCCGCGTCACCGAGCAGCGCGGCGGCGTGGGCCCGCTCGGCGTGCGCGAGGCCGGCGAAGACCCGGCTGCTGGCGAGCACGGCGCAGGCCTGGAGGCTGCCGTGCAGGGCCTCGGCGGTGCGCCCGCGCAGCCGGGCGGCCTGGGCGCGGATGACCGAGAGGTAGCCGGAGCCGAGCCGGAAGTCGCCCGCGTCGGCCAGGTCGGCGAACTCGTCCGCCACGATCGCGTCGATCCCGGCCAGGTCGCCGGCGATGGCGAGGCGCGTGCCCCGGGCCAGCTCCAGCGCGAGCTGGAGGTAGGGCATCTCGGCCCGCCACAGCGGCGCGTCGGCCTGCACCTGGTCGGTGATGCGGGCGCTGGCCTCGATCTGGCCGCGAACGGCGTGCGCGTGGGCGAGCACGCACTGGGCCAGGTTGCGGGCGGAGACCGGCGCGACCGGACTGTCCACGATCGACCGCGCGAGCCGGCCCGCCTCGGCGGTGTCGAGCCGGTGCAGCCGCATGATCGCCTCGAACGAGTGCACGCGCGCCCGGAACGCCGGGTCGGCGACGGTGGCCGCGTCTTTGGCGATCTCGTCCACAGCGGACTTTCGCCCGAGGCCCCAGTAGGAGACCAGCCCGCGCACCACCAGCCACCGGCTGAGCCGCTGGTCGGAGTCGATCTCGCCGCGCACCGACTCGAGGACCGGAAGCGCCTCCTCGGAGCGGTCCATGAACATCATCACGGCCGCGAGCAGGTCAGCCGCGTCGAAGCCGCCGCCGATCTCCAGCGCGGCGGCCGCGAGACGGCCACCGAGATGCATGTTGTATCGGCTGAACGCCTGCTCGCCCGCCCGGAGCAGCATGACCGGGTCGGTGGCGGTGCCCGAGTCGAGCCGCCACTCGGCCACGCGCAGCAGGTCGTCGCGGCGACGCGTGCCGGCCCCCTCGACCAGGGCGGCGAGCCGGGCCTTGAGCCGCAGAGCGCGGGTCACCGGGCAGCGCTGGCGCACCACCTCGCCGTAGAGGGGGTGGGCCAGCCGCACGTGGTGGCGGCGGTCGCTGGCCGCGACCCGGATCAGCCCACGCTCCTCGGCGCTCTCCACTGGGGCCTCGCCGGCCGCCTGGATCAGCAGCGACAGCCCGATCGGCTCGCCGAACGCGACCAGCTCGATCACCTCGCGCACCTCGTCGCCGAGGTCGCCGATGCGGGCGTCGATGAGGTCGGTGAGGCGGGGCGCGAGATCGAACTCGCCGGTCCAGCGCCACACGCCGTAAAGCCGGGTCAGCTCGTCGGTGGCGGAGGCGGCGATCACCAGCTCGCGCAGCAGCAGCGGATTGCCCGCGGAGAGGCGCCACAGCCGGTCGGCCGAGGCGGTGTCGACCGGGCCGGCGAGCATCTCGGTCAGCAGCGCGCTGGTGTCGGCGGCGGAGAGCGGGGTCAGCTCGTCGTGGTCGACCAGATCGTCGGTCCACAGTGCACGCACGGGCAGCGGCACCTGCTCGCCCGTGCGCAGCGTGCCGAGCACCGTGGCGTGCGCGTCGCGGGCGACGAGGTAGACCAGCGCCGCCGAAGAGGGGTCGAGCAGGTGGGCGTCGTCGATCGCGAGCACCATCGGGCGGCCCGCGGCCTCGCGGTGCAGCGCCTCGACCGCCCACCGCAGCAGCCCGGCGGGCGAGACGCCGACCGGCTGGTCACCGGGGAGCACCTGGGCCAGCCCGCCGAAGGGCAGCCCGGCCACCGCGATGCTGGCGGTCGCCGTCCACACCGCGAACCGCTCTGAGGGGAGGTCGGTCACAGCCTCGCGCAGCAGGCGGGTCTTTCCAATGCCGGCGGTGCCGCTGAGGATTAGGCCGCGGCGGTCGCAACTCGTGGCGGACGCGACGATGCGGCGCAGCTCATCGGCACGGCCGACGAATTGCCACGGACCCACTCGCGGAGCATATAGAGCCTCTCCGCGACACGCGGACCGCCATATGTGCCAAGTTGAGTAGCGGACCGGTCACCGGTGAGTAGCGGCTAGACTGCCATGCGCCTCCGCGAGCCCATAACGTTCCGTTGCGCGGTTGATGCGCTCGTGGGGAGGCGTGAATTAAAGATGAGGGCAGCGGTGGACTCGGTGGATGCTGAGTCGGGAGCCGGGGGGCGGCGCAGGATCCGGCTACACGTCGACCCGGTGGCGCCCGTGCCGGATGAGCCGACCGCGGTCGTGGTCGCCGGTGCCGGCCGCGGCCCGCTTCTCGACGCGCTGCTCGGCGCGCACGGGCCGGCGCCGGAGGTGCCCGATGCGGCCTACCTGGTGGTGCAGCCGGCTTTCCGGGTCGCCGCCTGGGCATACGTGCCGGGGGCGCGGCTGCCCCAGCCGTACGATCTGGCCGGCCCGCGTTCCGGTGGCTTCGTCCGCCCGCCCCGCCGGGTCGAGCTGTCGCTGCCCGACCCGCTGCTGCGGCACTTCGCGCTGATCCATACGCCCGATATGTCCACAATGGATGCCGCAGGCACGCGGATTCTCCTCGACGTGGTCCGGTGCGCAGGCGCCTTGCTGTACGTGCCGGGAGGTGACCGCCCGCTCGGCGTCCCCGAGCAGGGCCTGCTCGCCCGCGTGTCGGAGGCGGGGGCGGCGGTCTTCGTGGCCGGCTCCGGCGGCCCCGCCACCACGTTCGACGTCGGTCCCGACCTGACCGGCGTGGCGGAGCTGCGGCGCGCGCTGGTCGAGTGGGCCGGCGCGGAGGCGCTGGCCCGGGCCAGCGTCAACCCGCCGATGCTGCCCGGCGCCCATGGCACGGTGCGGGTCGCGGCCGGCGCGCACGAGAGCGGATGGTCCGAGCGGCTCGACCGGGCCTGCGCGACGGCCGCGCACACGGTGCGCCAGCGGGTCGCCATCGAGCTGGCCAATGTCCACCTGCGCGGGGTGCAGGAGATCGTCTTCGGGGTCGGCACCGCCGGCCTGCCCGACGCGCTCGACCGCGAGATGCACGCGGTGTCGCTGCGGGCCGTCGCCGAGTGCGACGCCGCCGTCGACCGCATCCTCGACGACGCGCTCACCCTGGTCCTCGGCGAGATTCCACAAGAGGGGGTACGCCGGCGCGTCGCGCTCGCCATCCGCAAAGACGTCGCCGGCGACGGTGGCGCCTCCGATCCGGCCCGTGTGCTGCTCGTCACCAGCACCGGCGGCGTGGCCACGATCACGGGCGCCGCCGCGGTGATCGCGCTCGCCGCCTACCGGAGCGAGGCCGACCGGGCCGTCCTGCCGCCGCTCGGCGTGGCGCTCTCCGGCGCCTGCTACCAGTACTGGGCCGCGCCCGACCGGTCCGATCCCGGACACGCCCGCACCTGGCTCCAGCAGGCCGTGCGGGGTGTGGAGCTGGAGCTGCTCTCCGAGGTGACCAGGCGCTTCGAGGCTGTGCGGCGGTCGCTCGGCTCCCTGCTCGGCGAGGCGGTCGACCACGGGATCCTGCTGGCCTGAGGTGGAAAAGGGTTCGCGGTAAACCGCTCATTCAACCCAAAGCGGGACGTTGGCGTTCCTCGCTTCGGCGATTGCGGTGGCACGATGGGGGCATGGCGGCTCCACAGGTTGCGCCGGTCGAGACTCCGGACATTGACGAGGTGCCGGTCGCGGACCGGGCATGGGTGACGATCGTGTGGGACGATCCGGTCAACCTGATGTCGTACGTCACCTGGGTTTTCCAGAAGCTCTTCGGCTACAGCAAAGACAAGGCCGAGAAGCTGATGCTCGACGTGCACCACAAGGGCAAGGCCGTCGTCTCCAGCGGCGCCCGGGAGCGGATGGAGCACGACGCCTCCCAGCTGCACGCGTACGGCTTGTGGGCCACGGTCGACCAAGCCTGAAGGGCCATCGAGTTTCGTGAGCATGTTCCGTCGGAATGGAGAGCACTGCGTAGCCACGTTCGCGCCGGACGAGGTGCGCGTGCTGCGCAAGGTCGCCTCGGAGGTCGTGGGGCTGCTCAGTGAGGGCTTCGACCACGAAGACCCGGTCGTCGAGCGCCTCTTCCCCGACATCTATCCGGACGACGCGCACAACTCCGCCGAGTTCCGCCGCTACACCGAGGGCGATCTGAAGACCAGCAAGATCGACCAGGCCGGCGCGATCCTGGCGGTGCTTCCGTCCGACGGCGGCGGTGAGGTACGCCTCGACTGGGACACCGCCGAGGCGTGGCTGCGCGCGCTCAACGACGCCCGGCTCGCGATGGGCGTGCGCCTGGAGATCAAGGCCGAGACCGATCTGGGCGAAGAGCTGGACGAGGCCGTCCTGCGCGACCCGACCTCGTCCCGCGTCTTCCAGCTCTCCGTCTACGCCTACCTGGGCTACCTCCAGGAGTCGCTGCTCAACGCCCTCACCGATTAGTGCCCGCGTCAATCTGCCGGGGTTGTGGACCGCGGAGGTGGATCTTCTAGCCGGAGATCTTCGTCGACTTCCACCGGGGCTTCGGCGCCCGCGAGGTCACCGAGGAGGAGTGCGCCGGGCGCAAGCTCAGCCGGCGGGTGGCGGTCGAGGTCAACGACGTACACAGCCTGCTCGACTTCGTGGGCGCGGGGCTGGGCGTGGCCGTCGTACCCCGGCCGATCGCGCGCAAGCGCCCCAACCAGGTGCGCGCGGTGCCGCTGACCGGCGCCTCGGCGTACACCTGGCAGGTCTGGGTCGCACTGCCCGCGGGCCGCCCGACCAGCCCGCCCGCGACGGCGCTGTTGCGCCAAGCACAACTCGGAGGGTGAGAGTCGGAGCACGAGGTAGTCTGTGGGCGTGCTGACCATCGATCGGGCGATCGTCGACGCGATCATCGCCCACGCCCGCCGGGATCACCCGGACGAGGCGTGTGGCGTGGTGGCCGGCCCGGTGGGCAGCGACAAGCCGGTGCGGCACATCCCGATGCAAAACGCGGCACGCTCGATGACGTTCTACGAGTTCGACTCGATGGAGTACCTCAAGGTGTGGCGGGAGATGGACGACCGTGACGAGGAGGCGGTGGTGATCTACCACTCGCACACCGCCACGGAGGCCTACCCGTCTCGCAGTGACGCGTCGATCGCGGGCTGGCCGGAGGCGCACTACCTGCTCATCTCCACGCGCGACCCGGCCGTGGAGGAGATCCGGTCATTCCGCATCGTGGACGGCGCCGTAACCGAGGAGCCGGTCCGGATCGTTGATGCCACCGTGGACCCGCACGCCGTTCAGACGTACATGTTCGGGCAGAGCCCGGCGACGGTCGACTACGAGTGTTCCGACCGCTGAGCACTCGCGCCGTAACCGTTGTCGATCTTTCTCCGAGGAGTTTTCCGTCATGGCCATCGAGGTTCGCATCCCCACCATCCTGCGCAACTACACCAGCAGCGCGAAGGTCGTCGAGGGCAGTGGTGACACGCTCAACGACCTCCTGTCCGACCTGGACTCCCGCCACGCCGGGCTGCGCGCCCGACTCGTCACCGAAGAGGGCGGGCTGCACCGCTTCGTCAACATCTACGTCAACGACGAGGACGTCCGCTTCCTCGGCGCCCTCGACACCAAGCTCTCCGACGGCGACACCGTGACCATCCTGCCGGCGGTCGCGGGCGGGGCGTTCGGCTTCGCGGCCGCCGCCGCGATGCTCGGCAACCGTCTCTAGGCCGCGCGCGATGGCGCGATACGACAGCCTGTTGGACGCCTGCGGGGGCACGCCGCTGGTCGGCCTGCCCCGGCTGTCACCGGTGGTGCCCGAGGGGGCACCACCGGTGCGCCTGTGGGCCAAGCTCGAAGATCGAAACCCGACCGGTTCGGTGAAGGACCGGGCGGCGCTCTTCATGGTGCGCGCCGCCGAGGAGGCCGGCCGCCTCCGCCCCGGCGACACGATTCTCGAGCCCACCAGCGGCAACACCGGCATCTCGCTGGCCATGGTGGCAAAGCTGCGGGGATACCGGCTGGTGTGCGTGATGCCGGAAAACGTCTCCACCGAGCGCGTCCAGCTCCTCCGCATGTACGGTGCCGAGATCATCTTCTCGCCGGCCGCGGGGGGCTCCAACCAGGCCGTGGCGACCGCCAAGCAGATCTCCGCCGAGCATCCCGACTGGGTGATGCTCTTCCAGTACGGCAACGAGGCCAACGCCCGCGCCCACTACGAGACCACCGGCCCCGAGCTGCTGCGCGACCTGCCCTCCGTCACCCACTTCGTCGCCGGGCTGGGCACCACGGGCACGCTGATGGGCACCGGCCGCTACCTGCGCGAGAAGGTCGAGGGCATCGACATCGTGGCGGCCGAGCCCCGCTACGGCGAGCTGGTCTACGGGCTGCGCAACATCGACGAGGGCTACGTCCCCGAGCTGTACGACGCCACGGTCCTCACCCGCCGCTTCTCGGTCGGCACGCGTGACGCCGTGCTCCGCACTCGCCAGCTCGTCGAGGTCGAGGGCCTGTTCGTCGGCTTCTCCACGGGCGCGGTGCTGCACGCCGCTCTCGCCATGGCCCACGAGGCGGTGAAGGCCGGCCGCCGCGCCGACGTGGCCTTCGTCGTCGCCGACGCCGGCTGGAAGTACCTGTCGACCGGCGCCTACGGCGGCACCCTGGCCGACGCGGAAGAGGCGCTCGAAGGCCAGCTCTGGGCCTAGGGCGTGTCTGGTGGATCTTTGCGGGGCTGCGGCGGGCCCAGACGGCGCCCGGCGGCACCGGACGAAAGGCCACATACAACACCGGTATGCGACCTTCCGCCCGGCACCACCGGACCGCCGCCTGGACCTCGCCTCGCACCCACAAGATCCACCAGACACGCCCTAGGCTCTGTACCAAGGCACAGATTTGGGCTGCCGCGATGTCCGCCGTGGCCCAGACCGCTGCTCCCGCGGCCTCGCCCTCCGCGGTCTGACTCCCGCTTGTGAGCGGCGTGGGTCGGGCTTCAGGACGGTTCTTCGGGCCGGACGCCGCCGTGCCTGCCGCCGGCCCGCGCAGTCACGACGCCGATCGGAACGTGGGGGTGCGTGCGGCCCTGGCACCTCCCCGCACAGCCGCAGGCCAAGTACAAGCCGAGCGAAATACGCCCTAATGCGCCAAGAGGTGGATTGCGCGGTAGTCCGATAGGGGAAGAAACGGCTAGACCGCGCGCACGGTCAGCACGATCGAGGCGATCAATGGGATCGTGGCGAGTGCAAGCATCACCCAAGGAAGGCGACGGCGCTGGATGGACATGAACGCGCCCACGGTCAGCCCGATACCGACCAGACCGACGGCGATAAACCACGGCTCGTACCAAGAGGGTGGATTGCCCCGCCACATGGCCAGTAGGGCGCGGGTCGCCACCAGCAGGCCGACCAGGCCCAGGCCCGTGGCCCAGGCGCACATCGCGACCAGCTTGGTCGTGGGCGGCGACGGGTCGTCCGAGGTGGGGATGCGGAAGACCCGGCCCATGCCGCTGGGGGTCGCGCGGGGCTCCGGCCGGGGTTCGCGCTGGATCCGCAGGCCGAGGCCCTCCACGAAGGAACGTTCGGGGCTCGTTTCGTCGGCCTGGGTCGACACGTGGCTACCGTCCTGTCGCGCGTCACGGGAATGGGTTCACCATGTGCAACGGGTCCGTATCACTGCGCGTAACGGTGATCGCGGAGAGCCACAGAAAACCCATGATCCTCGCGTGCAATGTCACCTTGACGACATGTTGTATCAGATCTTTCTGTCGCGCCCTGGTCACGGCGTAGGCTGCGCACCGTGACAGACTCGACGGTAAGGATCTTCGGGCCAACCGCCGAGGGCCTCTTGACAGCCGAGCGTGAAGTCGGGGCCGCAGGATGCGACTGACGGTGCTGGGATGCGCCGGCAGTTTCCCGGGCCCCGAGTCCGCCTGCTCGGCCTACCTCGTCGAAGAGGACAACTTCCGGCTGCTGATCGATTTCGGCTCGGGCTCCCTCACCGCGCTCCAGCGGTACGCGAGCCTGCGCGCCGTCGACGCGATCCTCCTGACCCACCTGCACTGCGACCACATGCTCGACGCATGTACATACGTCGTGGTGCGGCGCTACGACCCCGCCGGCCCGCTGCCGCCCATCCCGGTGTACGCCCCCGCCGGCGCGCCCGACCGGATCGCGGCCGCGTACAGCCAGGAGGAGAGCACGGTCGACGACGTCTACACGTTCTACGGGCTCCAGCCGGGCACGTTCCCGATCGGCCCGTTCACGGTCACGGTCGACCGGGTCAACCATCCCGTGGAGACGTATGGCGTGCGCCTGGAGTCGAAGGGGCGCGTGCTCACCTACTCCTCCGACACGGCGCCCTGCGACGCGCTGCTGCGGCTCGCGCTCGGCGCCGACCTGTTCCTGTGCGAAGCGAGCTACCTCGATGGGATGGACAATCCGCCAGACCTCCACCTGACCGGTCGCGAGGCCGGCGAGGTGGCCACCAAGGCGGGCGTCGGGCAGTTGCTCCTGACCCATCTGGTCAGCGCCTGGGGCAGCGAGGCGGACACGTTCGAGGCGGCGTCGAGCGCGTTCACCGGGCCGTTGGAGATCGTCAGACCTGGATCTCGATACGACATCTGAAAGTTTGCTCCACTGTTCGCCGATGCGTCAGTTGGGTGTAGCCTCCCGCACCGGCGCAAACCTCACGGTGAGCGCATGCGTATCGCGATCATCGCGGAGTCGTTCCCCCCGGACGTCAACGGCGTCGCGCACTCCGTCGTCCGCATCGCTGAGCACCTGGTCAGGCGCGGTCACACACCCCTGGTCATCGCTCCGGCCCCGTCATCGTCGACCCGGGGCCTCACCGGCACGCATCCATTCCCGGTGATCCGGGTACCGAGCGTGCCGATGCCCCGCTACCGCGGCCTGCGGCTGGGCCTGCCGGGCCCCAGGCTCGACGACGCGCTGGTCTCGCACGCCCCCGACATGGTGCACCTCGCCTGCCCGTTCCTGCTCGGCGCGCGCGGCGTCGCCCTGGCCCAGCAGCAGCGGATGCCCTGCCTCGCCGTGTACCAGACCGACGTGGCCGCCTACGCCCGCACGTACGTGGGCAGGGGCGAGGCCGCCGTCTGGAAGTGGATGCGCACGATCCACAACGGCGCCGATCGCACGCTCGCGCCCTCCACACGCTCGGCCGCCGACCTGGTCGCCCATGGAATCCAGCGGGTATGGCTGTGGCAGCGCGGCGTCGACACCGTGCGCTTCGACCCGGCCAAGCGCGACGATCTGGTACGGAAGGCGCTGGCCCCCAACGGCGAGGTGCTGGTCGGCTACGTCGGCCGCCTCGCCCCCGAGAAGCGCGTCGAACTGCTCGCCAAGACCTGCGACCTGCCCGGCGTACGAGTGGTGATCGTGGGCGACGGCCCGGCCCGGCGCGACCTGGAGAAGGCGCTGCCCCGGGCGGTCTTCCTCGGCGCGCGGCACGGCGGGCAGCTGGCGCGGCTCTTCGCGAGCCTCGACATCTTCGCCCACACGGGGCCGCACGAGACGTTCGGCCAGACGATCCAGGAGGCGCTGGCCAGCGGGCTGCCGGTGGTCGCCCCCTCGGCGGGCGGCCCGCTCGACCTGGTGACCCCCGGCGTCAACGGCACGCTGGTGCCACCGGAGGACGAGGACGCCCTCACCGGCGCGGTCGCCGAGCTCGTGACGGACAGCGAGCTGCGCCGGCGGTACGGACGCGACGCGCGCGCGGGCGTGGAAGGCCGCACCTGGAGCGCGGTCGGCGACGAGCTGATCGCGCACTACGAGTCGATCCTGGCCAGCCCTGGTGTGACCGGCCAGGTCCGGGTCGCGGCGTGAGGGAGCGGAACGGCGCGGCGGAGCGCCCCGACAAGAAGGTAGGCGCATGAGGATCGTCCGGCTGGCGAACTTCGTCATGCCCCGCTCCGGTGGCCTGCGTACGGCACTTCGCTGCCTCGGCGAGGGGTACCTCGCGGCGGGCCACGAGCCGGTGCTGATCGTGCCCGGCCCCGAGATGTCCGACGAGATGACGCCGCACGGGCGGGTGATCACGCTGCCCGGGCCGGAGGTGCCGGGCAGCGGCGGCTACCGGCTGCTGATCACTGGCCGGCGGCGGCTGACCAAGCTGCTCGACCGCCTGGAGCCCGACCACATCGAGGTCTCCGACCGCTCGACGCTGCGCTGGACCGGCCGGTGGGCACGCGACCGGGGCGTGCCCTCGGTCATGGTGTCGCACGAGAGCCTCGCCGGCCTGCTGACCGTGTGGGGCGTACCGGAGTCGATCCGTGTGGGCTTCGCCGACCTGGCCAACAAGCGCACCGCGCGGGCGTACGACCGGATCGTCTGCACCACCGCCTGGGCGGCCGCGGAGTTTCGCCGGCTGGGCGTGGACAACCTGGTCGAGGTGCCGCTCGGGGTCGACCTGGAGACGTTCCATCCCACGCGCCGCGACGGCGAGGTGCGGGCCCGGTACGCCGCCGACGGCGAGGTGTTGCTCGTGCACTGCAGCCGCCTCGCCGGCGAGAAGCATCCCGAGATCGCCATCGACACGGTCGCCGAGCTGCGGGCGGCGGGCGTGCCGGCGGTACTCGTGGTCGTCGGCGACGGCCCACGGCGTGAGGCGCTGGAGCAGCGGGCAGCCGGTCTGCCGGTGCGGTTCCTCGGCTTCGTGGCCGACCGCGACGCGGTAGCCGACCTGCTGGCCTGCGCCGACGTGGTGGTGGCGCCGGGGCCGGTGGAGACCTTCGGCCTCGCCGCGCTGGAGTCGCTGGCCTGCGGCAGCCCGGTGGTGGTCAACGCCGCGAGCGCACTGCCGGAGGTGGTCGGCGCGGCCGGCATCGCGGCGCACGGCAGCGGGGCCACCTTCGCCGAAGGCGTACTCCAGCTGCTGGATCGCCCGGAGAGCCGGCGGCGGGCCGCGGCGCGGGCACGGGCCGAGCAGTTCTCCTGGCCTGCGGCGGTGGACGGCTTCCTGCGCGCGCACGGCGCGGAGGTGCCAGCCAGGAGCGCGGTGTGTTGACCTTCGTCGCCCTCGGCGACTCCACGACGGCGGGCTTCGGCGACCCGATGCCCGACGGGAGCTGGCGCGGCTGGGCGGCGCTGCTGGCCGGTGGGCTGGCGCCGCCCGGGCAGGTCGCGTTCCACAACCTGGCGGTGAGCGGCGCGGTCTGCGCTGACGTGGTCCGCGACCAACTGCCGGTCGCGCTGGAGCACCAGCCGGACGTGGCCGCGGTACTGGTGGGCGTCAATGACACGCTGCGCCGTGCCTTCGACCTGTCGGCGATCGGCAGCGCGATGGACCACGCGGTCGGCTCGCTGCACCGGTCCGGCGCGCTGGTGCTGACCGCCTGCTTCCCCGACCCGGGGCGGCTCTTCAAGCTGCCCACCTCGCTCGCCCGCCCGCTGTCGCGCCGGATCGCGGCCGTCAACGCGGTCACGCACGCCATCGCCGCCCGCGTACCCGGTGTGCACCTGGATCTCAACCGACTGCCCGAGGCGTACGACCCTCGCATGTGGAGTGTGGACCGGCTGCACCCCGGCGAGCGCGGGCACCGGTTGCTGGCCGGCTCGTTCTTCGACCTGCTCGCCGCCCGGGGCGGTCCCGTGCACCGGCGCCCCGACCCGGAGCCGGTCAACCCGCCCCCGACTCGCGGCGCCCGCGTGTGGTGGATGGCGACCCAGGGCAGCGCCTGGCTGTACCGCCGCTCCCGCGACCTGGTGCCGTCGCTGGCCCGCATGGCGATCGCCGAGTGGTGGTACGACCTGCGCGGCATCGCCAGCGACCTGGACGAGGCGGTGCAGAAGGAGATCAGCGCGGCGCTCGCCAGGTTCACCCCCGAGCGGGGACGGTGACCGGCCGCGCATAGGGTGTGCCCATGGGACGACCCGACAAGCGCGCGCCCGGCGAACTGCGTCCGGTGAAGCTGACCCGCCAGTGGAGCATCCATCCCGAGGGCTCGGTGCTGGTGGAGTTTGGCGCGACGCGGGTGCTCTGCACCGCGAGCGTGACCGAAGGTGTGCCGCGCTGGCGCAAGGGCTCCGGGCTCGGTTGGGTCACGTCCGAATACTCCATGTTGCCGCGCGCCACCACGACCCGCTCCGACCGGGAGAGCATCAAGGGCCGGGTCGGCGGGCGTACGCACGAGATCTCCCGCCTGATCGGGCGGAGCCTGCGAGCCTGCATCGACCTCAAGGCGCTGGGCGAAAACTCCATCGTGCTCGACTGTGACGTGCTCCAGGCCGACGGCGGCACGCGCACGGCGGCCATCACCGGGGCGTACGTGGCGCTGCACGACGCGGTGACCTGGATGGCGGGGCGCGGGCTGCTGGCCGGCAAGCCGGCGGAGGCCGTGCACCGCTCGGTCGCCGCGGTGAGCGTGGGCGTGATCGACGGAGAGCCGCGGCTCGACCTCTGCTACGAGGAGGACGTGACGGCCGAGGTCGACATGAACATCGTCTGCACCGGCGTGGGCGACTTCGTCGAGGTGCAGGGCACGGGCGAGGCCGGCGTGTTCGATCGGGCCCAGCTCGACGCGCTGCTCGACCTCGGCGTGGCCGGATGCCGCCAGCTCGCGGCCCTCCAGGAGGACGCGCTTTCATGAACGCACCACCAGAAAACGCTTCGCTTCCCTCCACGGTTCCCGGGGGACCCCGCACGAAGCTGCTGCTGGCCACGCGCAACGCGAAGAAGCTGCTGGAGCTTCAGCGGATCATGGACAAGGCGCTCGGTCCGCACGCGATCGAGCTGGTCGGGCTCAGCGACGTGCCCGACTATCCCGAGGCTCCCGAGACCGGGCTCACCTTCGGCGAAAACGCGCTGCTCAAGGCGCGTGAGGGAGTCAGGTACACCGGGCTGCCCACCGTCGCCGACGACTCCGGCCTCGCGGTCGACGCGCTCTCCGGGATGCCCGGCGTGTTCAGCGCCCGCTGGTCCGGCCGGCACGGCGACGACAAGGCCAACCTCGACCTCGTGCTCGCCCAGATCGGCGACGTGCCCGACGACCACCGCGGCGCGGCCTTCGTGTGCGCGGCGGCGCTCGTGCTGCCCGGCGGCAAGGAGCACCTGGTCGAGGGGCGCCAGGTCGGCCGGCTGCTGCGCGCGCCGCGGGGCGAGGGCGGCTTCGGCTACGACCCGATCTTCCTCGCCGAGGGCCAGACCCGCACCAACGCCGAGCTGAGCGCCGAGGAGAAAGACGCGATCAGCCACCGGGGCAAGGCGTTCCGGGCGCTCGCCAAGGTGATCGCGAAGACCGTTTAACCCCGGCAGAGGGCTACCGCGATGTGGATGGATCGGTCAGGCGAGCGGGCCGACCTGCTCCTCGACGGCCCGCAGGAGCGCGCGGTCGCGTACGGCTGAGCGGGCGTGCTCGAGCACCGGCGCCAGAAACGTGTCCGGCCCCGGCTCGCCGGCGAAGGCGCCGACCGTGGCGATCGCGACCCGGCCGGCGGGCGACGGGTCGAGTGGCGCGCGCAGTTGCAGCCCGCGCACGGCGGAGAGCAGCTCGACCGCCAGCAGGCTGGTCAGGTTGTCGAGCACGCGGCGCAGCTTGACGGTGGCGGCCCAGCCCATCGAGACGTGGTCCTCCTGCATGCCCGACGTCGGCAGCGAGTCGACCGAGGCGGGCGAGGCGAGCCGGCGGTTTTCCGCGACGATGCCGGCGGCCGTGTACTGGGCGATCATGAGTCCGGAGTTGACCCCCGGGTCGGGCGAGAGGAAGGCGGGCAGGTCGCGCGAGCGGCACACGTCGAGCAGCCGGTCGACCCGCCGCTCCGCGATCGCGCCCACCTCGGCGGCGGCGATCGCCGTGAAGTCGGCGGCGAAGCCGAGCGGCGCGCCGTGGAAGTTGCCGGTGGACTCGACCCGCCCGTCCGGAAGTACGACCGGGTTGTCCACCACGCTCGCCAGCTCCCGTTCGGCCACCTGCGCCGCGAACACCAGCGTGTCTCGCGCCGCGCCGGCGACCTGTGGCGCGCAGCGCATCGAGTACGCGTCCTGCACCGCGTGCACCATGTCGTTGCGGTGCGAGTCCATGATGGCGGAGCGCTGGAGCAGCCGGTGGATGTTGGCCGCCGAGACCGCCTGGCCCGGATGCGGGCGGATCGCGTGCAGCTCGGGCTGGAACGGGCGGTCGGTGCCGAGCATCGCCTCGATCGCCAGCGCCGCGGTGACGTCGGCCATCGTGAAGAGGTGCGCCGCGTCCTCGATCGCCAGCAGCAGCATGCCGAGCATGCCGTCGGTGCCGTTGATCAGCGCGAGCCCCTCCTTCGCGGCGAGCTGGATCGGCCGCAGCCCGGCCGCGCGCAGCGCCTCCCCGCCGTCGATCCGGGCGCCCGACCTGTCGAGTACCCAGCCCTCGCCGAGCAGCACCAGCGCGCAGTGGGCGAGCGGTGCCAGGTCGCCGGAGGCGCCGAGCGAGCCGTACTCCGGTACCCACGGGGTGACGTCGTGGTTGAGCAGCTCGACCAGCGACTCGGCGATCAGCGGGCGCACGCCCGAGCGGCCCAGCGCCAGCGAGCGAACCCGCAGCAGCATCATCGCGCGGACCACCTCGGGCGGCATCGGGTCGCCGACCCCGGCCGCGTGCGAGCGGATCAGCGCGTGTTGCAGCTCGGCCCGCCGCTCCGGCGCCACGAAGGTGTTGGCGAGCGCGCCGAAGCCGGTCGAGACGCCGTAGACCGGCCGCCCCTCGCGCTCGATGCGGTCGACGATCGCGCGGCTGCGCTCCATCGCGTCGACTGTGGAGGATGCGAGGCGCACGGGCGCCCCCTCGCGGGCCACGGCGACGACGTCGGTGGCGCTGACGCCGGTGGGCTGGACGGTGACGGTCATCGGAGAGGCACTCCATTGTGCACGGTGTGGCGGACGAGAGGCACGCCCGGCCGGTAGGCCAGGTGCAGGTGGGACGGCGCGTCGAGCACGACCAGGTCGGCCCGGGCGCCGGGTCGCAGGACACCGATGTCCGTGCGGCGCAACGCCCGCGCACCGCCCGCGGTGGCGGCCCAGACCGCCTCCGCCGGGGTCATGCCCATCTCGCGTACGGCGAGCGCGATGCAGAAGGGCATGGAAGTGGTGTACGAGGAGCCCGGATTGCAGTCGGTGGCGAGCGCGACGGTGACCCGCGCGTCGAGCAGGCGGCGCGCGTCCGGGTACGCCGAGCGGGTCGAGAAATCGGCGCCGGGCAGCAGCGTCGCCACCGTGGACGAGTCGGCGAGCGCGTCCACATCGGACTTGTCGAGGTGTGTGCAGTGGTCGGCACTGGCCGCGCCCAGCTCCACGGCGAGCCGTACGCCCGGGCCGGGGCCGAGCTGGTTGGCGTGCACGCGTACGCCGAGCCCGGCAGCCTGCCCCACGGTCAGGATCGCCCGGGAGTGGTCGGCGTCGAAGGCGCCCCGCTCGCAGAAGACGTCGATCCAGCGGGCGTGCGGTGCGGCGGCGCGCAGCATCGGCCCGCAGACAAGGCCGACGTAGTCGTCCGGACGGTCGGTGTACTCCGCGGGGACGACGTGCGCGCCGAGGAACGTCGTCTCCTCCGTGAACTCGCGCGCGATCCGCAGGGATCGGGCCTCGTCGTTGACACTCAGCCCGTATCCACTCTTGATCTCGATCGTGGTGGTGCCCTGCCGCAGCGCCTCGCGGTGCAGGCGCTCGACGGTGGCGCGGAGGTCGTCGTCGCTGGCGGCGCGGGTGGCGGCGACGGTGGTGCGGATGCCACCGCCGGTGTACGGCTGGCCGGCCATCCGAGCGGCGAACTCCGCCGCCCGGTCGCCGGCGAAGACGAGGTGGGCGTGACTGTCCACGAAGCCCGGCAGCACCGCCGCGCCCTCGGCGTCGAGCCGGCGGTCGGCGGGCTGGGCGTACGCGGCGCGGCCGAGCCAGGCGATCCGGCCGTCTTCGACCAGCACGGCGGCCCGCTGGACGATGCCGAGCGGGCCACGGCCGAGCGCCGGGTCGTTGGTGACCAGCTCGCCGATGTTGTCGATGAGGAGGTTCATCAGGACCCCCGGGGAAACGTGGGGCGCGGCGGGGCATTTCGTTGAGGTGTCTTCATGCGATGGCGTCCTCGAGAGCGCGGGCCACGTCCAGGTGAGCGTGTTGTCCATCATGGACGACCACGCGACCGTCCACGATGACGTGTGCGACATCGGCGGCCGTGGCGGCGAAGATGGCGCCCGCCGGCCCGGCGCCGGCGGTGCGTACGCTGTCCAGCCGCACGGTGACCAGGTCGGCCCGGTGGCCCGGCGCGATGGTGCCGGCGTCCGCCCAGCCGAGCGCGGCGTGCCCGGCGGCGGTGGCCGCGCGCACCAGCTCGGCGGCGGAGAAGTGGCCTCGCCGCTCGCTGCGCAGCCGCTCGTCCATCTCGACCGCGCGCGCCTCCTCGAACATGTCGACGACCGCGTGGCTGTCGCTGCCGACGCAGAGCGGGCTGCCGGCGTCGGCGAGCGCGCGTCCCGGGCCGATGCCGTCGGCGAGGTCGCGTTCGGTGGTGGGGCAGAGGCACACGGCGGTGCCGGTGTCGCCGAGTTCGGTGCGGTCGGAGTCGCTCAGGTGCGTCGCGTGTACGGTTGTCGTGAGTGGACCGAGCGCGCCCGCGTCGGCGAGCAGCTCGGTGGGAGTGCGGCGGTGGCGCGCGAGGCAGGCGGTGTTTTCGGCGCGCTGCTCGGAGAGGTGTACGTGCAGCGGCGCCGCCCGCTCGGCCGCCCACTCGGCCACGGTGGGGATCTGGTCGGCCGGCACCGCGCGTACGGAGTGGACGGCCGCGCCCAGCCGCGCGTGCTCCGGCGGTGTGAACGCGGAGACCCGCTCCGCCCACCGGGCCGCGTCGCCGTCGCCGAAGCGCTCCTGGACCCCCCGCAACGGCTCACCATCCACACTGGACGCGAGGTAGCAGGCGTCGAGCAGCGTGATCCGGATGCCCGCCTCGGCGGCCGCCTCCACCAGCACGGCCGACATCTCGTTGGGGTCGGCGTATCGGCGGCCGCCGGTGTCGTGGTGCAGGTAGTGGAACTCGCCGACGCAGGAGACGCCGGCCAGGGCCATCTCGGCGTACACGGCGCGGGCCAGCGCGCGGTAGCCGTCGGGGGTCAGCCGGGCGGCTACCGCGTACATGGTGTCGCGCCAGCTCCAGAACGTGCCCCGGCCGTGCGCGTGCCCGCGCAGCGCGCGGTGGAAGGCGTGCGAGTGGGCGTTGGCGAAGCCAGGCAGCGTGAGCCCAGGCAGCCGGGTCGCGCCGGGCGGCGCGGGCACGCCGGCGGTGACCGAGGTGAAGCGGTCGCCATCCACCTCGACGAGCACGTCGGCGGCGGGTCCGTCGGCCAGCCAGGCCCACTCCGCGTGGTAGGTGCTCACGCCAGCTCCCGGAGCACTCGCGCCAGCGCCTCGACGCCGGCCTCGCAGTCGGCGTCGGTGGCGTGCTCGGCGGGGGCGTGCGAGACGCCGGTCGGGTTGCGGACGAAGAGCATGGCGGTCGGCACGTACGCGGAGAGCACGCCCGCGTCGTGGCCGGCGCCGGTCGGGAGCACCGGCGCGCCGAGTACGCCGGCCAGCCGCTCGACCAGCCCGCCGTCGAACGCCACCTCCGGACTGACTGACTCATCCGTCAGGGTCACCTCG
Organism: Phytohabitans kaempferiae; assembly: GCF_042433955.1. Classification (NCBI taxonomy): domain Bacteria; kingdom Bacillati; phylum Actinomycetota; class Actinomycetes; order Micromonosporales; family Micromonosporaceae; genus Phytohabitans; species Phytohabitans kaempferiae. The sequence goes on from NZ_JBHLUH010000011.1 coordinate 72,420, forward strand.
GTGCCGTCGCGGGTCGCGCGCTCGACCGCCCGCTTGCGGATCGCCTCGACCATCGCGTCCAGCGTCGCGGCCTCCGCCGCCCGCGCGTCGAGCCATCCCCGGACCAGTGACGGCACGGCGTTGGTCGCGTTGGGCTCGACGACGACCCGCCCGACGGTGGCGTGCGCCCCGCGCAGCCGGGCCTCCTTGTTGGCGGCGAGCACCGTGTACGCGTACGTGAGCATCGGGTCGCGCCGGTCGGCCATCCGGGTCGTGCCGGCGTGGTTGCCCTCCCCGGCGAAGTCGAAACGCCACCGCCCGTGCGGCCAGATCGCGCTGCCCACGCCGACCGATACGTCGAGCGCGCGCCCCTGCTCCACGTGCAGCTCCACGAAGCAGCCGACCCGGTCGAGCAGGTCGGTGCGCCCCGCCGGCCGCCCGCCGAGCGCGTCGGCGAGCGTGCTGCCTGAGCGGTCGGTCAGCGCTGCGGCCCGCTCCGGGTCGAGCACACCGGCGAGCAGCCGGGAGCCGAGGCAGGGTACGCCGAAGCGGGCGCCCTCCTCCTCGGCGAAGGCGGCGACACCGATCCGCGTGCCCGGCCGCTCCGGCAGCCGGTCGAGGGCGAGGAACGCGCTCACTATCCCCAGTGGACCGTCGTACGCCCCGCCGTGCGGCACGGAGTCGAAGTGGCTGCCGGTGAGCACGGCCGGACCGTCGCCGGTGCCGCGCCAGGCGACGAGGTTGCCGTTGCCGTCCTCCTCCACCGCCATGTCCCGCGCGTCGGCCTGAGCCCGGAACCACTCGCGGCAGGCCAGCTCGGCCGGCTCCCACGCGTACCGCAGGTAGCCGCCGCTGACGGGGTCGCGTCCGATCGGCGCGAGCTGGTCCCACAGCTCCCGAAAGCCGCTCACGCTTCGTCCATCGGTACGCGTACGCCTCGGTCGGCGGCCACGTCCGCGGCCAGCTCGTAGCCGGCGTCGACGTGGCGGATGACGCCCATGCCGGGGTCGTTGGTGAGCACGCGCTCGATCTTCTGCCCGGCCAGGGCGCTGCCGTCGGCCACGCAGACCTGGCCGGCGTGGATCGAGCGCCCGATGCCGACCCCGCCGCCGTGGTGGATGGAGACCCAGGAGGCGCCGGAGGCGGTGTTGACGAGTGCGTTGAGCAGCGGCCAGTCGGCGATCGCGTCGGAGCCGTCGGCCATGCCCTCGGTCTCCCGGTAGGGCGAGGCGACCGAGCCGCAGTCGAGGTGGTCGCGGCCGATCACCACGGGCGCCTTGAGCCTGCCGTCGGCCACCATCTCGTTGAAGCGGACGCCGGCGCGGTCGCGCTCGCCGTAGCCGAGCCAGCAGATCCGGGCCGGCAGCCCTTGGAACGCGACCCGCTCACCGGCGAGGCGGATCCACCGCGCCAGCGACTCGTTCTCCGGGAAGAGCTCCAGCACCGCCCGGTCGGTGGCGGCGATGTCGGCCGGGTCGCCGGAGAGCGCGGCCCAGCGAAACGGACCCTTGCCCTCGCAGAAGAGCGGCCGGATGTACGCCGGTACGAAGCCGGGGAAGGCGAACGCCCGCGGGTATCCGCCCAGCCGCGCCTCGCCCCGGATCGAGTTGCCGTAGTCGAAGACCTCGGCTCCCGCGTCGAGGAAGCCGACCATCGCCTCGACGTGCCGGGCCATCGAGGCGCGCGCCCGGTCGGTGAACTCCTCCGGCTTTCGCGCGGCGTAGTCGGGCGCGTCGCCCAGGTCGACGTCGTCGGGCAGGTAGCTCAGCGGGTCGTGGGCACTGGTCTGGTCGGTGACGATGTCGACCTCGACGCCCCGGCGCAGCAGCTCGGGGAGGACGGTGGCCGCGTTGCCCACCACGCCGACGGAGAGCGCCTTCCGGTCGCGCTTGGCGGCGGTCGCCTGAGCCACCGCTTCGTCCAGAGTGGACGCGATGGTGTCCAGGTAGCGCGTCTCGAGCCGCCGCGCCAGCCGGGTCGGGTCGACGTCGACGATCAGGCAGGCGCCGCCGTTCATCGTCACGGCGAGCGGCTGCGCCCCGCCCATGCCGCCACAGCCGCCGGTCACGGTGAGCGTGCCGGCGAGCGTGCCTCCGAACCGCTTCGCCGCCACCGCCGCGAACGTCTCGTACGTGCCCTGGAGGATGCCCTGCGTGCCAATGTAGATCCAGGAGCCGGCGGTCATCTGCCCGTACATGGTCAGGCCGAGCCGCTCCAGCCGGCGAAACTCCGGCCAGGTGGCCCAGTCGCCGACGAGGTTGGAGTTGGCGATCAGCACGCGCGGCGCCCACTCGTGCGTGCGGAACACGCCAACCGGGCGCCCCGACTGCACGAGCATCGTCTCGTCGTCGGCGAGCGTGCCGAGCGTGCGGACCAGCGCGTGGTAGGACGGCCAGTCGCGGGCCGCCCTGCCGGTGCCGCCGTACACCACCAGGTCTTCGGGGCGCTCGGCCACGTCGGGATCGAGATTGTTCATCAGCATCCGCATGGCGGCCTCCTGGGGCCAGCCGAGGGCGGTGCGCTCGGTGCCTCGCGGTGCTCTGACGGTCGTCGGCATGGTCCCTTCTCTCACCTCGTGAAGACCTGGCGGCGGTTGACGGATCGCTCGAACTCCTCCAGCCGCCGCTGCGCGTCGTCGGGCGCCGCGTCGCAGATCGCCTGGAGCACCACCATCGACAGGGCCATCGGCGCGGTGTGCAGGTCGAAGACGAGCTGCGTGCCGACCGCCGCGGTGAGCGCCACGTCGGCATGCTCGGCGGCGGGGCTGACCGGCGAATCGGTGATGACCACAATGGACAGCCCGGCGGCGCGGGCCTCGCGGAGCGCGTCGAGCGACTCGCGCGGGTAGCGGGGCAGCACCACCGCCAGCAGCGCGGTGGCGCCGGCCGCCCGCGCCTGCTCCAGCCGATCGGCGAGAAGGCTGCCGCCGGAGTCGAGGACGCGCACGTCGGGGAGCACCTTGGCGGCGAAGTACGCGAAATAGGCGGCGAGGGGCGCGGCGGCGCGCAGCCCGAGGACGGGCAGCGGCCGGCTCGCGGCGAGCAGCGCGCCTGCGGCGGCGAGCGCCGCGCGGTCGGCGAGCTGGTCGGCCAGGCGGTCGAGGTGCCCCACCTCGCCCCGCACCGCCTGCTGCAGCTCGTTGCCCACCGCGGGCGGCAGCGCGACCCGACCGCCGCCGGTCAGCTCGCGGAGGCGGCGGCGGAGCGCGGGGAAGCCGTCGTAGCCGAGCGCCATCGCGAACCGGGTCACCGACGGCTGGCTCACCCGGGCCAGCTCGGCGACCTCGGCCGCGGAGAGGAACGCCGCCGCCGACGCGTGCTGCACCAGGCTGTGGGCGATGCGCCGCTGGGTCGGCGTGAGCCGCACGCCCTGGAAAAGCCCCACGACCCCGTCGGAGTCATTCACAAGTCGACTCTATGCATGAAGTCATTCACCCGCAATGCCCTTGGCTTAGGTCTCGATTAGAGACATTGCCCCTGGGCGGGGCGGTCCGGCAGCATCTTGGCGGTGCTCGTTGGTCGCCGCCCTTCCGCCCGCTGGCTCTTCGTCGGCGCCGCGGCGCTCCTGGCCGCGGTCGTGGGCGTGGTGCTGGCACTCCAGTCCGGCCCGTCGCCCGCCTGCGCCGCACCGCCCACCGGCGGCACCGTGCACCGCGGCAAGGCGACCTTCTACGACTCCAAGGGTGAGGGCGGCAACTGCTCGTTCGTCAGCGCCCCGGCCGACCGGCTCTACGTCGCGCTCGGCCCGTCCGAGTACTCCGCGGGCGCGGCGTGCGGCGGCTACCTGGACGTGACCGGTCCCAAGGGCAAGGTCCGCGTACTGATCATGGACCAGTGCCCCGAGTGCGAGCCTGGCCACATCGACCTGAGCAAGGAGGCGTTCGCGAAGATCGCCAACCCGGTCGACGGGGTCGTGCCGGTGACCTTCAAGGCGGCCACCAACCCCTCGCTGCCGGGGCCGCTCAGCTTCCGGATCAAGGAGGGCGCCTCCCGGTACTGGTTTGCCGTGCTGGTCGTCAACCACGGCAACCCGCTCCGCTCGGTCGAGGTGAAATCGGGCTCCACGTTCCGGGCGACCGACCAGGCCGAGTACAACTACTGGATCTACGAGAGCGGGCTCGGCCCCGGCCCGTACACGATCCGGGTCACCGACGTGTACGGCCAGCGGGTCACCGCCACCGGCATCCGGATGGCGCCCGAGCAGGTGCAGCAGACGAGCGTCCGGCTGTACGGGTCGGGGGCGACCGTCCCCAGGGCCAAGCCGAAGCCCACGCCGTCGCCCTCTGCCTCGCCGTCGCCCAGCGCCACGACGGAGGCGCCGCCCTCGCTCGCGCCGGCCGCCGCCATCGACCAGCAGTTGGGCCCCGCCGCCGCTTGCTAGGCCGCGCAGATCCACATTCATAGACAGATTTGGGCTACCGCGATCTCCGTCGTGGTCCAGGCCGCTGCTCCCGCAGCCTCACCCTCCGCGCCTGCGAGGTGAAGGGCTGACCCCTCCGACCCTTGGAACGGACCCCTAGCGCAGCGGCAGCCACATCAGCGTCTCGTCGCGGTCGTCGCCCGGCCCCACGCGCAGCGCTCCGGGCAGCCGGCCGACCTCCTTGTAGCCGAGCCCGGCGTAGAAGTGCTCCAGGCCGAGCCCGCCCCGCACGGTGACGTGCAGCGCCTCCCGGCCGAGCTGGCGGGCCAGCCGCTCGGCCTCCCGCATGAGTTGCCCTGTGTCAAGCCGTAGCTTGTTGATCTTGGTTGAGGAGGCGTT